>DASQPM010000440.1:0-12025 GCA_035643935.1 Pyrinomonadaceae bacterium
AGATCTACAAGCAGTTTTGCCGCAAGTTGGTTGATCGTGCGAAGCAAATGCGCGTCGGTAATGGCGCGGATGAGAAAACCGACATGGGTCCGGTGATCAACGCTGACGCCCTCAAAAAGATCATGAGTTACATCGACATTGGGCAGAAGGAAGACGGCGCGACCCTGGCTTGCGGAGGCAAACGACTGACCCGACGCGAATACGCGCGCGGGTTCTTTATCGAGCCAACTGTTTTTACCGATGTCGCTCCCGACATGCGCATCGCGCAGGAAGAAATCTTCGGCCCGGTTACCGCAGTCATTCCTAGCAAATCGCTCGACGACGCCGTAGAGATTGCCAACGGTGTTCGTTATGGTCTCTCGGCTGCGATTTACACCAGCGATGTCAATCGCGCCTTTCGCGCCATGAACGACATGTACACCGGCATCTTTTATGTGAACGCTTCGACAATTGGCGCCGAAGTCCACCTTCCGTTTGGCGGTACTAAGGCTACCGGCAATGGCCATCGCGAGGCGGGCACGCAGGTACTGGACATTTTTTCGGAATGGAAATCCATCTATGTCGACTACAGCGGCAAGCTGCAACGCGCGCAAATCGACCTGATCGAAGGCATTGGATAGATATCAGATACTAGATATTAGATGTCAGTTGCTGCCCAACGAATAAAAATCAAATCGCACCGGGACCTGATCTTGTGGCAAAAAGCGATGGTTTTGGTTAGCGACGTTTATCATCTGACCAAAACCTTTCCTCGCGAGGAAATCTATGGTTTGACCGCACAGACACGTAGAGCAGCCGCTTCGGTGCCAGCCAATATCGCCGAAGGTCAGGGTCGCCGCCTTGGACGAGAGTTCCATCAATTCCTGGGAAACGCTCGCGGCTCGCTTATGGAACTCGATACTCACTTGGAGTTGGCTTTGCGTGTCGGTTACATAAATGTAGAACAACACACAGCGATAAGAGCCAAGCTGGATGAGGTCGGTCGAGTCCTAAACGGATTGATGCGCTCAATCACTTCTGACATCTAGCATCTAACATCTGATATCTGGAGGGCACTGTGATTGTCGGCCTGCCGAAAGAAATCAAAGACAATGAATACCGCGTTGGCTTGACGCCTGCGGGCGTGCGCGCCTTGAGCGACAGTCATCATCAGGTAATTGTCGAGCGTAGCGCGGGTGAAGGCTCGGGCTTTGACGATGCCCTCTATCAGCGAGCCGGCGCGCAAATTATTGATTCAGCCGACGACGTCTGGGGCAAAGCCGACATGATCGTCAAAGTGAAGGAGCCGATTGAGCCCGAATATCCGCGCATGCGCGAAGGCCAGATGCTGTTTACTTATTTACATCTGGCGCCCGACCGAAAGCTCACTGAACAACTTATCAAGCGCAAAGTCACCGGCATTGCTTACGAAACAATTACCGATCGGCGCGGGGGCCTGCCGCTGCTGACGCCGATGTCGGAAGTCGCCGGCCGCATGGCGATACAGGTCGGAGCGCATTATCTGGAGAAGATGGCCGGTGGCCGTGGCATTTTGTTGGGTGGCGTTCCCGGTGTGCCCGCCGCCAGAGTGGTAATCATTGGCGGCGGCGTGGTGGGAACAAACGCTGCGAAGATTGCGGTCGGCATGGGTGCACACGTCACCATGATTGATAACAATCTCGAGAGGCTGCGCGAGCTGGATGATATTTTCCTTTCTAAAATTTCCACCCTCGCGTCGAGTGCTTACATGATTCACGATGCCATCTCAAACGCCGATTTGATCATCGGCGCCGTGCTGGTGCCTGGCGCGTCCGCGCCGCGCTTGGTCACGAAGAACATGCTCAAGGATGTGCCCAACGGCGCGGTGATAGTTGATGTGGCGGTGGACCAGGGTGGCTGCATTGAGACAACGCATCCGACTACCCACTCAAATCCAACCTATTATGTTGAAGGCGTGCTGCATTACTGCGTCGCAAACATGCCTGGCGCGGTGCCGCGGACGTCAACGTTCGCGCTTACAAATGCGACATTGCCATACGCTATAAAGCTGGCAAACCTGGGATTTCTCGACGCTATACGCAACGATGCAGGATTGAAGGCGGGGGTGAACACGTACGCAGGCCATTGCACTTATGAGGCGGTGGCACAAGCCCAGGAGATACCCTACACCGGCATCGATGCGCTGATCGAAGTTACCAGTGCAACGACTGCTTGATTGAGATTGGCTGAAGAAACATAAAAGGCGACGCGAAAGTTGGGTCGCCTTTTTCATTGCTGACTTACGGCTCTGCCGTCTTCCGGTAAATTGCGGCGGTTTGACGCCGCTTTGGACTGCGGCGGCTTGCGCACTCGCGGATTGTGACGTCAGCTGGCTCGCGTGCGCGCCAATAATTTCTCAATACAGCCAATCAGATCTTCACCGGCGACGGGTTTCGAGAGAAACGCGTCGACCTGCTCGCCGTCGCTCGGTTCCTTTTGTTCCAGAGCGCTCAATAAAATTACCGGCAAGTGAGCAAGCGTCTGGCTGTTGCGCACAAAGCGGCAAAGCTCGTGGCCGCTAAGGTTCGGCATCATCGCGTCGGTTACCAGGATGTCAACACCTGAGGAGAGTGCGATCTTCATCGCTTCCAGACCATCGGCCGCCGGCACCACGGTATAGCCAGCTCTTTCAAGTATGACCTGCAAAAAGCGGCGCAACGCTCTGTCGTCTTCTGCCAGCAAGACTCGCGCGCCGGTCCTCTGGACCTGCGCGACCTGCGGCACCGGGCGATTTGATTCTGCTACTGAAATCTTTTTCTGGGCCATCTAACTAACTTGGGAAGTTTGCGGGGCGGTAAGGTTAACGAAGGCTTCACGCTAAGCGATCAGCCAGCTTCAGAATAAGACCGACTGGACGGCTTGTCAACGTTTTCGATTTTTCGCTAATACTTTGCCGTCTTAATCCATAAACTGGCGCTGCCAAAGCTCGAGCATCAGCAACTGAAACACCTGAAGATTGTAATCCTCGCGTCCGGAAAGGTTCGCGTCGACAATGCGCCGCACTTCGTCTGCCCTAAACAATCCACGGCGCTGGATTGTTTCCTGCGACAGCAGATCGTCAACCAGCGGACGCAGCGGGCCGCGCAACCAGGCGCGAATCGGCGCGCCAAAGCCCGCCTTCTTTCTCCACACAACATCGCGCGGCAAAACTTTTTCCAGCGCGCGCTTGAGAATGTATTTTCGTTTGAAGCCGCGCAGTTTGAGTTCAGGCGGCATGCGCGCGGCAAACTCAATCAGGTGACGATTCAAAAAGGGCACGCGGACCTCGAGGTTTGCCGCCATCGAAGTTTTGTCGGTAGTTATCAGGTTCAGACAGGGCAGGAAGGTTTTTAGATCAACGTAAAGCAACCGGTTTAATGGCGCGGCGTTTTCCACGCGCGCAAAGTAACGGCGATGGGCGGCGTAAGCATCCAGTCCCCGAGTCATCGCCCGCATGTCGTCTGAGTAAAGTTGCTGCTTCGCATCATCGGTGAAGTAAGTGCCGTATCCCAAATATCGTTCTTCAAACTCGAGACCCGCACTGCGCGCAAACTTTTTTGCGTTGCGCAGCGGCGCCGTCAAGCGTCCCGGCATTCCTCCCGGCAGCGTCCGCTCCAGCGTCTTCATCAACGGGCGACGTAACATTCCCGGCACTGGATCAAATGCGCCGGCAATCTTCATCGCCATTTGCCGCGGGTAACCCGCAAAAACCTCGTCACCGCCCATGCCTGACAACATGACGCGTAGCGTTTCTCGGGCGGCTTGCGACACCAGGTAACTTGGTATGGCCATATCTATTGCCGGCTCGTCCATGTGATAGACAAGTTTCGGCAGCAACTCGGCGACCGCCGGTTGCAGCATGATCTCGTGGTAGTCGGTATCCAAATGTTTACTTACTCGGCGCGCCCACTGGACGTCGTCGGGAATGATGTCGTAACGAAGATCTTCCGACTCGATGCCGACGGTGTAAGTGGAAACTCTTCGTCCGTTGCTATGACGCCTCATCATCGCGACGATTCCTGAAGAATCGATCCCACCTGACAGAAACGATCCGACCGGCACGTCGGCAACCATCTCCAGCTTGACTACCCGGTCGAAGGTTTCCAGCACCTGTTCCTGCCACCATGCTTCGCTACGTCCTTCCTCAATCTCGTCAAATGACACATCCCACCACTCGTCGATTTTTATTTCGTCATTTTGAAACGTAAGGACGTGGGCCGGCGGAAGAGTTTTGATTCCCCGAAACAAGGTGTTCGGATCGGGCGCCCAGAGAAATGTCAGAAACTGGTTCAGCGCTTCTGGATCGAGCGCCCGTTCAACGAGACCGGTCGCGAGAATCGCTTTAACTTCGGATCCAAAAATGAACAACCCCGGATTCGCACCGGTGCGGGGTTTGTAGAAATAATAAAGCGGCTTGATGCCCACGTGATCCCGCGCGAGCGTCAAGCTGCGCTCGTGGTTGTCCCAAACGGCGAAATGAAACATACCGTTGAGACGCGGCAGACATTTTTTGCCCCACTCGGCAAATGCGGTTAGAAGAACTTCGGTGTCGGTCTCTGTTTGAAAGACATGACCTTTGCTTTTGAGTTCTTCGCGCAACTCACGATAGTTATAAATCTCGCCGCCGAAGGTGATGACATAACGACCATCGGCGGAAAGCATTGGCTGGTGACCCGCCCGGCTGGTGTCGATGATTGCCAGCCGACGATGTCCCAAACACGCGCGCCGGCCCGAATCGTCAATCGCTGCGGAAGTCCAGACGCCTTCATCGTCACGCCCACGATGCTCGATGGTTCTGAGCATCGCGGCAAGGTGTTGCTCGGGCTCGATACTGACTAATCCGGAAATGCCACACATAAGTAGAAACAGTGCTGAGTACTGAGTGCTGAGTACTGAGCGTCGAGAAGTTCAGACTTCAGGCTTCAGGCTTCAGGTAGATGAGCATCAGTACTCAATACTTAGTACTTTTCACTTTTCACTTTTCACTTTCTCAGGCTGTCCGGTACGTAAAGAATCCCTGATGCGAAAGGTAGCTCGCGTTGTGGTTTCGAGTTCTGAAAGGCTAATCGGCGCGGGGCTGCCTTCGACGACAACCGCGCACGCTATGCGCGTTGCCTCAGCCTGACCTTTGTCCTGCTGGCGCAGAGTTTCTTTTTTCTCACGACCATCGGCATAAAGTCGGGCGGTACGAAAGTCTTCAATGACGAAAGTCTTTCCTTCGCCGAAGATTTCTAGGTGTTCCTTTGGCAAACTCTTGTCACCTTCAGCGAGGTAAGCAATCAAACCATTTGAGCCATCGGCAAATTGCAGCGTGATGAATACCGAGTCTTCAATCACGACATTGACATTACCGCCAGCGATTGATTCCGCATAGACACTCTCTGGCGCGGCGCCGGTAAGAAACTGCATCAGGTCGACAAAATGACAGACCTCGCCAATGATGCGTCCGCCGCCTTCGGCCGCATCCTGGGTCCAGTGCTCGCGGGGAATGCGTCCGGCGTTCACACGATAGACGATTGAAAGCGGTGACTGCCGTTGAGCAAAGGCCGCTTTCGCTTTGGCAGCCAAAGGTGAAAAGCGCCGGTTGAAACCAACCAGCAACTGCCCTGCAGATCTCGCTGCCGTAGCGAGCACGCTGTCAAGTTCCGCGTCATTGAGCGCCAGTGGCTTTTCTACGAAGACGTGTTTGCCGCGCTCGAGCGCCAGCCTCGCCAGCTCCGCATGCGAACCATGACGCGTGGCAATAACAATCAAATTCGCCCGCTCGTCGTCAATCACGCTTTGTCCATCCGACAGGAAACGCGCGAAGCCAAACTTCGTGCCCACGTCGCGGGCGGAGACACCTGATGCCGAAGCGATCGAACAAAACTCCGCGCCCGCTGCCTTGAAGTTTGGCAACAAAACTTTCTCCGCGTAACCGCCGGCGCCGATTAAGCCGATGCCAACCCGGCCAGGTACCGCTCCTGTTTTCTTAACGGCCGCCTGGTTCTTTATGCGGTGACTAACTTCGCTTTCAGTGTCGTAGGTCAGTACGACCGCCAGGTATTTTTCGTTCGTGCTGCCGGAAATTAGTTGATAAGCGCGCTGCGCCTCGCCAATTGAAAACCGATGCGTAATGAGTTGCTTCACGTCGATGCGCGGGGCGGCCAGGAGATCGAGGAAGGCCTCGATGTTGCGGCCTTCGGTCCAGCGCACATAGGCGACCGGGTAATCATGGCCGCGTTCTTCGTAGTTGGGATCGTAACGGCCTGGTCCATAAGACAGGGAAACTTTCAACGTTAGCTCGCGCTGGTAATAGATATCGCGCGGCACCTCCATGCCCACCATCCCAACTGCCACCACGCGACCCTTCAAGCGTGAAATCTCGCCGGCCAGTTCGATAGGTTCGTTCGAAGTCGTCGCCGCGGTAATGATGCAGGCGTCAGCGCCGCGCCCCCGGGACCACGCCGGCACCTGGCTGCTTGCTTCATCGGGAACGCAGCCGCCATCGGCCCCGGAGATGCGCGCAAGTTGAATACGCGCCTCGTCGATGTCGATTGCGAAAACGCGACAGCCGTTCGCCTTTAAGAGTTGCACGGTGAGCTGGCCCACCAGGCCGAGCCCGATCACGACGATCGATTCGCCCAGCGTTGGTTCAGCGAGGCGGACGCCCTGCAACGCGATAGCGCCTACCGTCCCAAAAGCCCCTTCTTCAAAACTCAGTTGGTCAGGCAGACGCACGCACAGGTTGCGCGGCACCGAGATTATTTCGGCGTGCGACGCGTAATCCGTGCCGGCACAAGCCACACGATCTCCCGGACGAAAATCCGTCACGTCCTTTGCGCACTCAATAATTACGCCGGCCGCGCTGTAACCAACAGCATGCGACTTATCAAGCTTGTCGCGCACGCTTTCAAGCGCCTGGGAAATGCCTTCTGTTTTGACCTTCTCCCAAACTTTGCCAATTAGCTCCGGTCTTTCCCGAGCCTTACCTAACAAGCTTTTTTGTCCCAACTCGGTCAAGGCGCGCTCAGTGCCGGCGCTGATCAAAGATGCACCAGTGCGAACGAGTACGCGGCCAGGCTGAACGATGGGCACAGGCACTTCGGCAACTGTGGCTTCGCCAGTTCGTAAGTTTTGTAAGAGCTGCTTCATAGAATGTTTGAATGTAGAATCGAGCGGGGGCAAGCCCACCTTCCCAACCTAAGAGACTCCATTACCAGCTCAATCTTCCCGCTTGAAAGCCTTTCACTCGAGACTCAGACGCAACCACGATCAGCTCATGGTCGGGAAGGTGGGCTTGCCCCCGCTCTTCGCCAACGTCGCCTCAATCAAACCAGAAACCCACTCCGCGCGTGCGTCCCAGGTGCCCCCGGAAACTGCTGCTTGTCTTGCTCGCGCGGCCGCGGGATCTCTTTCTTGCAATGCTTCCTCAACCAAACGAAACCAATCATCGTGGCTGCGTGCAATGCGCAGCACCTTGCCCATCGATTCATATTCAGGCAGCGGCGAGATCACTACTGGTAACCCACTGGCCAGGTATTCACGGACCTTTATCGCCGAACCGTAACTGGTAAACGAGTGCGCAGTGTCCCATGGCAACACACAGACATCAAAACCAGCGGCATAGTGAGGCAACTCCTGATAGGGCACCGGCGGCAGAAAATGCGTGTTAGGCAAAGCTTCAACCTCAACACCCCGCGCTTTGTTGCCGACGAAGATCCACTGCCAGTCGGGGCGTTCTCGCGCTGCACGCTTAATCAATTCCTGATCAATGAGCCAGGGCTCTATCGCACCAAAGTAACCCAGACGCGGTCGGGGAATACGCGCCACTGCTTCCGCAATCTCCAGTTTGCCACCAGCGATCTGTGACCAATGATCAAAATCGACCGCTTGTTCCAGGAGAAACGATCGTTCACGACCACGCTCCGCTTCAGCCAGCAATTTTTGTCCTGAATAGAATACGATGTCGGCGTTGTCGATGGCGCGTTCGTGAAGTTTCTTGATGGTAGCGAGGTCAGTCGCATGATCCATCAGGTTCGCATCATACTTGTCGGACACCTGATAGATCACCAGTCGTTCATCAAACTCACCAATCATGTCTGCGGCCGTGGGAATCGCTATCCAAAGAATTGGTCGCGCCAGACCGCCACGACGCGCGAGCCGGCCGATTTGCATGGCAAGCAAACTGCGGTTTGCGGCACGTGCTGCACGACTGCCGAAAAACGGAATGACCGCGGGCGAAACAACCGTGACACCTTCTGGAGTAGAACGCGCGAAACGAGCGTACGAACGCAGCTTCCGCGCAATGCGCGGCAACAAGTCTTTGTTCGAAAGGTTCGGCAGGCCCATCGAAATCGAGTTTACAAAGAGCACGCGATTGCCGGCTTTGGCGAAGCGGCGCATCAAATGGTATTTCGAGTGTGGATGGTGATACCACCAATCCTCCCCGGCAAAACAGATAATCGCTTGTCCTTGAATCACTTTGGCTCTATATAATCCGCTGGCAAATGAAACGAATCGAGATTAGCGACGGCGCAACGCCGGATCATTCTTGCGTTATGGGCCAAGCTGCTGTCAATCACCCCACTGAACATCGCAGACTCTTGATTGTTGCCCTGATCTTTTTTATTGCGCTCGGAGTTAGACTCTTAAACTGGCAGGGCAGTCACAATGAAGTTTCGGCGGTACAAACCAAGGTCGCTCTCAACTACAAACACCTGGCTGCTTTGATTCGCGCGAACGGTCTCAGTTCTCTTTACAAGGCCTCGTCTCCAACCAGCGATCCTGATTTGTTGGGACACCCGCCCGGGTATCCAATTCTGCTTTCGTTTATCTATCGCGTCGCTCCGGACTCAGATACAGCCACACAGCTCTTGCAAATGGGTCTCGACTCGCTGTCGGTAGTCATCATCGTCCTAATTGCGTTTGAACTCTTCCCTGCCGCGGTCGGCGTTATTGCCGGGCTCCTGGCTGCGCTGGCGCCACAGTTTAGTTGGAATTCGATCCTGCTTTTGCCCGATTCAATTGCAGCGTTGCCGATCCTGCTGGCGGTGCTGCTCATTACCAGAACCCGCCGGCGGACTAATGCTCCAATCGATCGATCTTCCCTGGTTTCGATCCTTGCTGCAGGCGCTCTAATTGGCGTCTCCTGCTGGCTAAGAGCTAACTCGCTCTTGCTCGCGCCTTTTCTGGCGTTGTCATTTCTCTTTATCCGCAAACGCGGAGCACGATTGCGTCCTGCGCTCATCCTGGTTTGCGGCGCTCTTCTAACGATTGGCCCGCTCACGATTCGCAATATGATCGTTTATGGCAAGTTCATTCCCGTATCGCTGGGAGCCGGGCAAACACTCATCGAAGGCATTGCAGATTACAACACCGATGGCAGTCTTGGCTTGCCGCAAACTGATATGGAACTCATTCACGGCGAAGCTGAAACTTCTCACCGCCCCGATTATGCCAACTCTCTCTTCACTCCGGATGGGATCGAACGCGATCGTGCGCGACTGGCCCGCGGCTTTGCTGTTATTCGCGCGCATCCGATCTGGTTCATGGGAGTCATGGCGCGCCGGGCAGCCTCAATGCTGCGGCTCGAGCGAACGCCCCTCCGCCTCGCCGCGACAGGTTCCGCAAGCTGGCAGCGTTTATTTCAATGGCCCTTGCGCCTTGTGCAAAAGCTTTTCATCACGGCTATTTTCCTGCCGCTTACTTTGATTGGTGCAGCAACGCTCGTCTACCGACGCCAGTTTCAAACGCTCGCGATTGTGCTCGTGGTTCCCTGTTATTACTTTTTTACGCAGTCAGCCTTGCATACCGAATACCGCTACGTGCTTGTCATCCACTATTTTCTTTTTGTGCTGGACGCTGTCGCTATCTATTCAATCGCCTGTAAAGTCCTTCGAAAGTTCACCAAACCGCTGGTCCCTCTCATTCATGATTAGAGTTCGTCACGCCCCCAGGATTCGGGGCAGAGCCCCAAGAACTTTCCAAGACTGGCCGGAAGGTCATAGACCTTCCGCACATCAGACGGCATAGCCGCGGCGTAGTCTTCGGTTCAGCCCTAGCTTAGTATTGGGTTAGCCTTGGCGCTCTGCTCGATACCTAGAACCCTCGCCACAGCTTGCAAATTCTCTTCTGCCTCGCGCCGGTATTGCACTGCCCACGGGTTCGGTTCTTCCCAAATTGGGCACAACAACTCTGCCTGCAACTGGTTGACTAACTGTTCGACGTCACCAAAATCATAAAGCAGCATGCCGCGCGTTTCGCCGGCGCGCGTCGCAATCACCGGTAACCCGGCCCAGAGCGCCTCAATGCGCGAGATGCCATAACTTTCGTCGGCAAACGCGCGCACAAACACATCGCTGCGTTTCAGGATTCCGTAAATCTCAGGATTGGGCACTTCTTTCAGGACAGTGATCCATTCGCGTTTCCATAACACTTCCTCACGATAAGTCTGGTCGCAAACAAATCCGCCATCCAACAGTAGTAAGCCAATGTCTTTCCGGGTCCGTTCACGCAATTCCTCAACAGCTTTGGCCACGTCCTTGAAGCCATAACTAGGGAAAAAAACGCCGATCGAGCAGACTCGGACCTGATGCGCGAGGTAGGGTTTGAGAAGTTGTTCGCTCTTGCTCGATGTTTTCGCCTCTCGATCGCCTGGTGGCATTGGCACGAGACATGGAATAACTGTGATTGGCTGACGCACCTTGATCTCTTCCTTTAGCCAATGGCGCAAGTCTTCGCTGACAACTACGAATTCATCGACCGCAGCCACCGCCCGATGAAAAAGACGGCGCTGCAGCGATCCAAATTGCGGATAACGTTTCGGTAACGAGCCGTCGAGAACGTTTTTGAACCACTCGAAACCCAGCAAGCGTTTGAGTCCGAGCCAAACTGGAAGTAAGAGAGGATTAGGATATTCGAGATGAAAATGAGTCGCATCCAGAATGCGCGCGTTCCTTGCTTCGGCGAGCAACGCCCCCAGCGTGCCCAGTTTGCGGTGAGCGATGAAACGAATACTTCTGTCTTTGGGCTTAGCTCCTCCATAGGTCCACACGCGAACATTCGGACCCTGCAGGCGGGCCACGAGGGCCTTCATGTAAATGGCAACGCCACCATAAGGCGGCGGCAGTGGTCCAAAGAGTATAATTCGCCGGCTCATTATCGCTTGAAGGCAACGACTGTAAGATAACTAAAAAATGATAGCAACTGAGTTGCAGGAAGAGATTGAGCAAACGTTCCACGGCAAGCCTGTGAGCGTCTCCGTGGTTGTGCCTTCCTACAATCACGCGCCGTTTATTGAAGCAACGCTGCGCTCGATCATGAAGCAGACGATGCGGCCGGCAGAGCTAGTTGTTATCGATGATGGTTCAAGCGACGAGTCGCCGCGTGTAATCGACCGCGTGCTAAGCGACTGTCGTTTTCCCTGTGAACTTATAGCGAGGGAAAATCGTGGGCTCTGCGCGACTTTGAACGAAGGGTTCGAGCAGACCCGCGGAGACTATTTCGCCTATCTCGGGTCTGATGATTTGTGGCTGCCCGATTTCCTGAAAGCGCGCATAAACCTGCTTGAATCGCGGCCAGACGCCGTTCTCGCCTACGGGCACGCTTATTTTATCGACGAACAAAACGCAATCATCGACTCCACCGCCGACTGGGCCCGTTATGCGGATGGCGATGCGCGCGAGATGCTCCTGCAAACAACCGCGCCTATGAGCCCGACGGTGTTGTATCGCCGCAAGGCTCTCGAGCATGAGCGCTGGAACGACGAGTCGAAACTGGAAGACTACGATCTATATTTGCGCTTGAGTGCCAAAGGCGAGTTCGCCTTTGACCCGCGGATTCTGTCAGCGTGGCGCCGTCATGGTTCCAATGTCAGTTGGGATCAAGCCCTCATGCTTGAAGAGCAATTGCGAGCGCAGCGCCAGAGTGCGTTGAGATTTGGCTTAACTAACGAACAAATTCAAGCACTGCAAAGGACGACGAGATTTAACCGCGCTGAAGATTTTCTGAGGGTCGGACAGAAGTCGCCGGCGCTGGGTCTGTTGCT
>DASQPM010000441.1:0-4228 GCA_035643935.1 Pyrinomonadaceae bacterium
GCCGCGCGCGTCAGTATTTTTTCAACAAATCCCGGATCAAAGTCGGTTTTGAACCCGACGGTTTCTTCCGGATCGTTCCATGCCAGCAGAATTCCTTTGCCTTCGCGCCGAAAATGAAATCCGGTCGACATATCGATGACCATCGGGAAGCGCTGTGGCAGTTGATTGAAAGGCTCGGTGGGAACAAGTTGACGTCGTAGAGGTTCAACCGGCAAGTCAGCTCCAGCCATGCGCGCGACGGCTGCGGCCCATGGGCCAGCGGCGTTAACGACTATCGGCGTAGAGACGAAACCGCGCGAAGTTTGAACGCCGGAGATCCGGCGAGTCACCTCGGCCTCCTGAAGATCTTTGTCTCGAGCGGGTGAAAGCGGCGTCAAGCCGCCGCACTCCAAAGTTTCAATGCCAGTTACTGGAGTGTCAAGCCAGAGCCGTACGCCGCGCGCGCGCGCGTTCAACATGAAGCCCATCATCACGCTGTGTGGATCGACGAAGCCGTCGGTGGGACAGAACGTGCCGCCGATGATGTCGTCAGTTCGCAGTTGCGGCACGAACTTCAGAATGTCTTCGCGCGAAACCAGTTCGACGTTCTTTACTCCCAATGCGACTTGGCGTTCACGATTTGCTTTCAAATACTCTAAGTGCCGTTCGTTGATAGCACAAAAAAGATAACCATGGGGCCGGTAGTCTGCGGGGTGGCCGACGACTTCATCGAAGCGCGAAAAGAAGTCGATCGAATAGCGCGACATTTGTATATTTACGTCCGTCGCAAACTGCGCGCGCACGCCGCCCATGCTTTTGCCGGTTGAACCTTTGCCCTGGTGTGCTTCGCGTTCAATCACCAGCACATTCGTGCAGCCTTGTTCGGCCAGATGGTAAGCAACGCTCGAGCCGACGATGCCACTGCCGATGATTACGACGTCTGCGGTTTCAGTCATTGATTGTGGCGACGGTGGTTTCCTGCATAGAATACGAGCCGCGCGAGCATAATCCCGACAACTGATGAGACACAACTCGGAGGTGACCATGGATCTGCGCTACCCGGTAGGCCAGTTTAAGTTTTCAGGGACCCTTTCTCAGGAAGAAAGAGGATCTCTCATTGATCAGATTGCGGCTACTCCAGAAAATATGCGCGCCGCAGTTTCCGGACTCAGTAATGAACAACTGGATACGCCTTATCGTCCGGACGGTTGGACCGTTCGGCAGGTAGTCCATCATGTACCTGAAAGTCATCTAAACAGTTATATTCGCTTCAAACTCGCGATCACTGAAGACCAGCCCACCATAAAACCGTACTTCGAAGATCGCTGGGCGCAATTGCCGGACGCTCTTGTTTCGCCGATTGAACCTTCGCTGGATTTACTTGATGCTTTGCACCAGCGTTGGGTTTGGTTTCTACGGTCGCTTAAGGATGAAGATTTCGATCGCACATTTCAGCATCCCGAACAGGGCCTTGTAAGTCTTAACAAGAATGTGGCGCTTTATGCCTGGCACGGCCGGCATCATGTTGCGCATATTACGAGTCTGCGCGAGCGGGAAAACTGGTGACCAGAAGCAGAAGGCAGAAGGCAATAGGCAGTCGTGCTTTAACTTCAAACCGGTTAACGAGAAGCTAAAGAATTGGGAAACACGAATTCAAGTTTGAAGTGCAACCGGTATTAGGTCAACAAGATCGTGCACGGAAGACTGATGCTGGCAACAAATCAGGAACGCGCTCAATGCAGAACCGCGAGCGGTAGCGACCGGATGCTACCGTCAACGATGAAATAGAGCATTCGAGCGGCATCAACATTGAAAGCTAGCATCCGGTCGCTACTCGCTCTCGGTACTGGAATGGGCGAAAGCTGACGAGGGCTGGATTGAAAAAATTCACTGACCCGGAGTTGCTGAAGAAAAATAACAGCGAGATGAGTGAAAACCTGATGGATCGTTATCGCCGCTGGTTTGAATATGAGCGGGACAGTCATGCGAAGACGCTGGCTTCGCTTGACGCCGTTTCTGATGACCAGCGCCAGACTGAAGCTTTTCGCAAAGCGGTCTATCTACTGGGCCACATTGTGGCCGCTCGCCGCATGTGGCTTTTTCGTTTGGGCGTTGGGACTGAAAACGCCGAACTGTTTCCACGTGATGTAACCCTCGCAGAACTGGCGGATCAGATTTCTGAAATGGAGACGAGTTGGACGCAGTATCTTGCCGGAATCGACGATGACGAACTGGAACGCGTTTTCGAATATCAAAGCTACGAGGGTCCGCGCTTTCGCAACACCATTGAAGAAATACTCACTCAGTTGTTTGGCCATTCCTGGTATCACCGCGGACAGATTGCGCAATTGATCAGATCAATCGGCGCCGAGCCGGCGGTTACCGATTTTGTGTTCTGGGCTCGCGAACCAGCCGGCAAAGTTGTTGTCCGGTAAGCTTTAGCTTGTCGTAGCCGCGACAAACTAAAAAGTTTATCGGACACTTGCAGCGAAACTGACCTACTAACGACCATTGACTTGGGATTCGAACTGGGATAAAAACGCCTCGCTCATAATTGTCTTACCAACAACTCGCCGGAACCTTGCTGTCCGGCAATTGCGTCCTTACTCATTAGCGATATGTGGTTCCACTCTTA
This sequence comes from Pyrinomonadaceae bacterium, assembly GCA_035643935.1. Lineage (GTDB taxonomy): Bacteria > Acidobacteriota > Blastocatellia > Pyrinomonadales > Pyrinomonadaceae > PSRF01. Next base: position 2,615 of record DASQPM010000441.1, read on the forward strand.
GCGGTAGCAGGGACTTTGCACAAAAAGTAGCTAGAGCGTATCGGAACGCACTTGGCGAGCGATTAGGTTGCGGCTGGCCGCCGCACAGTGCGGAATGCCTATGGCTTTCCGTCGAGTTAGCCTTAGTGACTATTTCCCGACGCTCAGCCTCAGGAAAAGAGGTAAGAGATCGCTTCCGGAAAGGCCGAGCCTTTCCGCACTGTGCGGCGGCAAGCCGCAATCGGAGTTGCAAACTCACAACCACGAACGAAGTTCGGAAGGAGTCTGGCGATGGCGAAAACAAGAAGAAAGGCGACAAAGGCAAAATCTCGCAAATCGTTGACTAAGGCCAAGTCGCGCAAACGGACGGTCGCAGGAAGATCGCGCAAGTCTGTTGCTAAGAAAGCTAAACCAGCTAAGCGCGTAGCCAAGCCAAAAGCGCGCAAGAGACTCGCGGGGTTGAAATCCCGTAAGCCCGTCGCAAGTTCTAATGCGCGCAAGCCAGGGAAGAAAGCGACCGCGCGTAAGGCTGCTAAAAAATCAGAATCGGTAGAGTCCCCGGCAGAGTCACCTAAGGCCGTGCGTCTGACTTTTTCCTATCAGGGCGATCAAGTCAAACTCGTCTCTCAGCAACCAGTGGAAATGACAGTTCCGCCATCGGATCCACTGAAGGGTTACGAAGAGCACAAGGGCTTTTGGGCCGAAGTCAAAAACGCTCAAGACAAGACGCTATTTCGTCGCGTCTTGCACAACCCCACCCGAAACGATGCCGAGGTCTTTTCGGACGACCCCGAACAAAGCATCTCGCTTGAACCGGCGCCGAAACGAAAGGGAGTGTTTGTGGTTGTCGTTCCCGATACCGACAAGGGCCACGAGGTGACTCTATCCAGAAGCACAGGACGACCAGACATTGAAGCTGAAGGCGCACCGAAAGGAATGGCAGCAATGCGTTCCCTCGCAACCGGACCCGCAACAGAAATTGCACGCTTCAAACTCAAGAAATAAGGCGCCGAACTTCACCAGCCTGAAAGGAGAACACCATGGGAAGCTCAAACGGGCAAGTCCTGGGATTAACGAAAATCGCCGACGCGGGAGACCCAAAACTACGCTTTAATGTGGTTATTGTTTCTGAAGGATATCGCAGCGATGAGATGGCCCAATTCAAGACCGATGCCGACCAGTTTGCGAATACGCTGTTGACGACTGCACCATACGATCGACTACGCGTAGCCATTAACATCTATCGCGTTGACGTTACCTCAACCGACAGCGGCGCCAGGGATCCAACCAACTGCGGCGGCACCGGAGCAAAACCAAAAACATTTTTCGACGCGTCCTTTTGCACCAGCGGCATCCGTCGTCTGCTGGTAGGGAATAGCGGGCGGGTAATAAAGGTCGTAAAAAACTTGCTGCCGCAATTTCACCTGTCGGTGCTTCAAGTAAACAGTCCAATTCATGGCGGCTCCGGTGGAGAAGTCCCTACATTTTCCAAGGCGCCAAATGCCGTGGAGATCGCGCTGCATGAGATGGGCCATTCAGCCTTTGGTCTTGCCGATGAATATGAATATTACGCCGGTTGCTCGACCGACCATGGTCACGACAACCATTCCGGCAGCGAACCGAGCCAGCCAAATG
>DASQPM010000442.1:0-2061 GCA_035643935.1 Pyrinomonadaceae bacterium
CCAACCGCCAGCTTCAGTTCGCGTTGCGTTTGAATTTCTGAGTCTCTCGGAATCGTAGTTATTTCGCCGAGTTGCGCTACTTACGCGACCGTGGGAGTAGTGCGCTTTCGTTAACATAGAGTTAACGTCGCATTAAGATCGATTTAACTTCCTTCGTATAGGCTGTGTCCTCCGCATGTCGTAAATCGGCACATATCGTGACCGCGTTGACGCGTTACGGGTCGACGTTCTCGTGTATGGCCCGGGCAGTTTACGTCGCAGTCTGAGGAGGATCAAATGTCTCAGCAACCAGCCACTTTTTCGCGCGCCTGTTTCGGCCCGGTGCTCTTGCTCCTTGTGTTTGTGGGAGCCTCGGCGATGGCGCTGGCTCAATCAATACCGGCACAAGCCGAGGCGTCCATGAGTGCGGTAAAGCCGGAGCGTCCATCTTTGCCTGTGACTGCTGGCGGCAATGTGGACGACCGGCTCAAAGCGTTGGAAGAAGAGTTGCGACAACAGAACCAGTCGCTTACAGAGATGCGCGCCCTCATCGCCGAGCAGCAGCATTTGATTGAGGGCCTTTCAGCAAAAGCCGGCGAACCGAAAAGCGGCGAGCAACGAGCAACTGCGGCCGGCGCGATACTGGCAGATGCTTCGACGGCTTCAGCGGGCACTCAGACCCAAACGCCAACTCTGGAAGACCGCGTGAAAAAAATCGAAGGCAAGGTGCTGGCGATCGGCCCCTTTCGTCTTAGCGGAGACTTTCGTTTGCGCTTCGACGGTATCTTCCGCAAAGCTGAGCCCAATCCGCCGGCCGGATTTGCGGCGCTTACACATCAGCAGAACGCGCGCATGCGTTATCGCATGCGGTTGAATCTCGACACCGATATCGATTCGAAGCTCAGCTTTCACGGACAACTGGCCACCGGGCCGATTAATAATTCGCTGACGATGGATCAGGACTTTGGCGAAACTACTGCTCGCCATCCATTTTTTATTAGCGAGGCATGGATAGACTTTCACCCGAACAAGGCCACGCAACTTCAAGCGGGTCGCGTGCAAGAAATCTTTGCCGACAATTCCCGGTTTCTTTTTGACGATGACGTCCGCTTCAATGGTTTCAACGAGAAGTACGTTCTCTCATTCAAGAAGAACGGCTTGAAAGTTTCGAGCCTCGAACTGCGCGCTGGTCAATACATTTTCAGTAATCCGAACGTGGCTATTGTGACGGCCGGCAGTCCGTTGGCCCAGGCCGGCGCCGTCGTCGGATCGACCGGACGCAGTTCGAATCTTTTTCATCAGGGCGTGCTCCTGAATCAGAAATTCAACGATCGCTGGAGCAGCCAGCTTGGCGGTGATGTTCAGCTCTATCGCAATCCCAATCAGATCCAACTTGCATCGACCGCCAATGGAGTCGCATTGATCGTTCAGAACGGGCTTGGTATTGCGCTGTCGGGACCTTTAACCGGGACTGGGAACGCGACCACGACTTCTGGCGGCGCGATCTATACGGCCAGAAATTTTCAGATAGGACGTCTTACTTATCGTTTGAATTGGACAGGTTTCAAGGCAGGCGGCCGCACTTATCCGGTCACTTTCAACGTGCAGGCTGCGCGCAATGTTGGCGTTGGGATCAGGGAGCGAGATGCCTTTCTTGGGTCGTTACAAATCGGCAAGGTTGCCGGGCGTGGCGATATGTCTTTCCTTTATGTGTACTCAACCAAAGGCGCGAACGCGATCATCTCGCAGCTCACGGACGATGACCTGGGCACGGGCAGCGGTGTGAACATTCGCACAAATCATTTTCGGTTCGACTATGGATTGGCAAAGAAGGTAACACTGCAAAGCTTGCTGTACCTGCAAACGGAACTGCGCAACAGCGGGGATTTCCCAAACTTCTTTGTGCCGCTGAATGCCTTTACGCCGCGGCAATACCGGCTACAGGAGCAAATCGCATTTAGCTTTTGATCGCGTTCGGAGTACCGCCTTCAGGCGGAGCATGTTGAACGATAAGATGCCGCCTGAAGGCGGTACTCCAAAACTAAGAGATTAGAAAGCTGCGACAAGTCGCAGCACACCAAA
>DASQPM010000443.1:0-3771 GCA_035643935.1 Pyrinomonadaceae bacterium
TGGCCCTCAATTTCGCCCTTTAATCCTTTGCCGGTTACTGATGCAAAATCTTTTGTATTGCCCTGTTCAATCCCGCGCACCGCCGCCTCAGCAACGATTGCGGCGGCTAATGGGTGCTCGCTGTTGCGTTCGAGAGTTGCGACCAGCCGCAGTAAAGTTTGCTCATCAAAACCTGAAAGCGCGATCAGCGAAACGAGTTTTGGCTTGCCTTCAGTCAGTGTGCCGGTCTTGTCAACGACCAGGGTATCGATCTGCCGCAACACCTCGATAGCTTCAGCATTTTTGAATAAAACGCCGGTCTCCGCGCCTTTTCCACTGGCAACCATGATCGACATCGGCGTCGCCAGGCCAAGCGCGCAGGGGCAAGCGATGATCAGCACGGCGACCGCGTTCACCAGTCCGTGCGCCATGCGCGGCTCCGGTCCCCAGAGACCCCAGACGACAAAAGTCAAAATAGAAATCGCAAAGACTGTGGGAACAAAATAAGCCGAGACGAGATCCGCAAGCTTTTGAATTGAGGCGCGACTGCGCTGCGCGTCCGCGACCATCTGCACAATTTGCTCCAGCAACGTTTCTGCGCCAACGCGTTCGGCATCCATCACAAACGATCCGGTGCCGTTGACCGTGGCGCCAATCACACGATCACCCGCTTGCTTTGCGACCGGAATTGGTTCGCCGCTGATCATTGATTCATCAACCGCGCTTGCGCCTTCAATGACCACACCGTCGACGGGAATTTTTTCGCCCGGTCGCACACGCAACCTGTCGCCCACTTTTACTTGCTCAAGCGCTACGTCTTCATCCGAGCCGCCGGCGCGAATACGTCGCGCTGTCTTTGGCGCCAAACCGAGCAAGGCTTTAATGGCCGCGCCAGTGCGAGTACGGGCGCGCAACTCCAACACCTGGCCCAGCAAAACCAAGGTAGTGATCACGGCCGCGGCTTCAAAGTAAACGGGCACGTTGCCTGATGCATCGTGAAACGACTGCGGAAAAATTTCGGGAAAGAGCTTTGCGATGACGCTGAAGAGATAAGCGACGCCCACGCCCACGCCAATCAGCGTGAACATGTTCAGAGAGCGATTGACCAGCGACTGCCAGGCGCGCACAAAGAAAGGCCATGCGCCCCAAAGCACCACCGGCGTCGCGAGTCCCAGCTCAATCCATCCGCGAACACCCATGGGAACGACCCTTTCGAGTGGCGCGCTCGGAATTAATTCACTCATGCCAATTATGAGCAGTGGTATCGATAGTCCAACGCACACCCAAAATCGGCGCGACATCTTCGTGAGTTCAGGACTTTCTTCCTCATCGAGTGAAACTGTGCGCGGCTCGAGCGCCATGCCGCAGATAGGACAACTGCCCGGCGCGTCGCGAACGATCTCCGGATGCATAGGACAGGTGAAGCTCGCCGTTTTTTGCGAAGGTTTTGCTCGCTGCATTCCCACCGGCTGGGTCATCATTGGTGCGGCGGATTTATTGAGAAAGGATTCGGGTTTGCTTTGAAACTTCGCGACGCAATGCGGGCTGCAGAAATAATACGTCTGGCCATTGTGCTCGAAAGACCCAGCCGCAGTTTTCAGCGAAACAGTCATGCCGCAAACCGGATCGATTGCGAGGGCCTCAACACTCTGCGCGATACTCATCTCGTTTGAACTATCCATGCTTTATCGTAGGCTGCTCCTATGATATTGGTGTAGTGCAAATCAACAGGCAAGCTAATAAGCATAGGTGTTCTATCGGTTGACACGCACTTCTTACTCTAGACAACGGTAAGACTTATGCACCTGAATCACAAAGGAGATTCCCCATGGTTACTGTAGCATTGCTTGTGCGGCTTGAGGCAAAACCGGGAAAGGAAGCTGAAGTTGAAAGCTTTCTCAACAGCGGACTGGCCCTCGTCGAAGACGAACCGGATACAGTTGCCTGGTTCGCAATCCGCATGGGCCAATCAACCTTTGGAATTTTTGATGCTTTCCCGGACGACTCAGGGCGGCAAGCGCATCTGTCAGGCAAAGTGGCGGCGGCCTTGATGGCGAAAGCTTCAGAGCTTCTGGCCCAACCGCCAGTGATCGAAAAGGTCGACGTGCTGGCGGCAAAACTTCCCTGACAAAGTTGCTTGAACCCATGAGGGATTTGCAGGATCTGCTTGAGAAAAATAGAGTCTGGTCCGAGGGGATCAAGACTCGCGATCCGGAATTTTTTCAGGCCCTGGCTGAACAACACAATCCACGTTATCTGTGGATCGGTTGTTCAGACAGTCGCGTGCCTGCGACTCAACTCGTGGGTCTGCAGCCGGGTGAAATGTTTGTCCATCGCAACGTGGCCAACCTGGTGGTCCATACGGATCTAAACTGTTTGTCGGTGATGCAATTCGCGGTGGACGTGTTAGGGGTCACTGACATTATCGTCTGCGGCCACTACGGCTGTGGCGGCGTTCAGGCCGCGATGCACAATCTGCAGTTGGGTTTGATAGACAACTGGCTACGACATGTGCAGGACGTAATGCACAACCACGATGCGTTGCTTGCAAGAATAAGTGATGAAAAACAGTGCCTGGACCGCCTGTGTGAATTGAATGTCATCGAGCAGGTGCTCAATGTCAGCCGCACAACGGTTGTACAGAATGCGTGGGACCGCGGACAGGAGTTAGCCGTGCATGGTTGGATCTATGGGATTGGAGACGGACTGCTCCGCGATCTGAACATCTGCATTACAAATCAGCAGCAGTTGTCAGCAGCCTACGAAAAGGCTGTCAGCGCCACTAGCTAAGACCGATTCCGCAATCAGTTTCACTTGCTGGGGTTCATTTTCAGCCACTCAGCGCGCAAAAGAAAACTGCCGTTCGTCACTATGCGGTCGCCCACGTTTAGTCCTTCGAGCACTTGATAGATGCCATTAGTCTCCGGGGAAAGCCGTAACGAGCGCATGACGAAGACATTTGGCTCGTTAGTCGCAACAAAGACCACTTGTTGATTGTTAAGGTTCTGCACTGCCGCAGCCGGAATTGTTGGCGCTGTATTCTCAGCGCCTCCGAGAGCGCCGAATGCCACGTTCACGTACATGCCGATCTTAAGTTGCTGTCCAGGGTTCGCTATTTCAATCCGCGCTTGCGCAGTTCGTGTTTGAGGATTGACTGCCGGATCAACATACGATACCCGGCCACGAAAGACACGACCTGGGTAAGCGTCAGTTGTTATGCTCGCGTCACTCCCAATGTGAATCTTGCCGAGGTCTTTCTCATAGACCTGGGCGACTACCCACACGCTGGATAAGTCGGTAATACGCAAGAGTTCTTTGTTGGCCTCGATGACCTCGCCCGAATTGACGGTGCGACTGGTCACAGTGCCGGAAGCAGGTGACGGAAAGCTCACCTCTGAACTGACTTGTGAAGGAGAACGCAGCGCACTGACACGTTGAAAACTCAGCCCCAGAAGCAAGAGGCGTTGGCGTAGATTCGCCACATCCGACTCTGCTGCTTTCAACTTGCTGGTCGCCATCTCCAACTCTTCGCGGCTGGCCGCGCCGATCGCAACTAATTTCTCAGTCCGCGCGTGATGCTTGTGATGCTCGTCTAACTCGGCGAATGCCGCCAGGTATTTCGTTTGGGCATCGGCAAGATCGGTGCTGGACACCACGGCGATTGTTTGACCTTTGCGAACACTTTGTCCAAGTTCCGGCCCGACACTACGCACAATTCCTCCGACCAGAGACATTACCGGAGTTTCGCGATAGGAGTTTGGCTGCACCACCCCGGTTGTTTGTTGGCCGGTT
>DASQPM010000444.1:0-9717 GCA_035643935.1 Pyrinomonadaceae bacterium
CAACCGCTGCCGGCAAACACGAGCGAGGCGGAAATGTTGGCCGAGCGTGAATAAGGAATGTAGTCGTCGCCCAGACTTAAAGTTTGACCGTTGAGCTCCACTCTGGTCTCGGCTTTTTCCAGATAGTCGCGCCGCAAAGCAATCTTTTGAAAAAACGAACCATCGTCACCCGCCGGTTTGAATCCCCAGTGCGATAAATTCATTGCGAGAAATTTTGCGGTTGTGTCCAGTCCGCGCGAAGGCGTATCGCGACCTTCCATCTCATCGGAAGCGATGAACGAAAGATAGTCTTTCAACTCTGCTGCGGTGATGGTGTCGGCGCCTCTTTGCGAGGCGACAGAAGCTGGCGCGGCTTTTGCGGTCTTGGTGACTTTGCGCTGAGGCAGCGCCGACGAAAAGTTTCCGGCTGCGGGGAAGCCAGTAACGAGGACACTTGTTAGAACAATTGCCGACAATAATCTTCGCATCTTTACTCCTGATTATTCCTATAAACGAATTAAAATCTGAGGGACTTAATACGCAGCAGCGTTAGGCAAGGTTTAGGCCTGCTGCACTGCCTGGATCAGCCGCGTGAGAGTTTCTTTGGCGTCGCCATAGAGCATACCGGTTACCGGCTTGAAGAATAAGGGATTCTCCAGGCCGGAAAAGCCTTTACCTTGTCCGCGTTTCAATACCACCACTGACTTTGCGCGATCTACTTCAAGTATTGGCATGCCCGCAATGGGACTGCCGGGGTTGTCGCGCGCATCTGGGTTAACAACATCGTTCGCGCCAATCACAACGGCGACGTCGGTCTGCGGAAACTCTGGATTGATCTGTTCCAATTCATAAAGCGAGGAGTAGGGCACGTTTGCTTCGGCGAGCAGCACGTTCATGTGACCGGGCATGCGGCCGGCAACCGGATGTATTCCATATTTGACTGTGACGCCGCGCTTCTCGAGCGTGTCCGCCAATTCGCGGACCGCATGTTGCGCTTGCGCGGTCGCCATTCCATAGCCGGGAACAAACACTACCTGCTTTGCATAAGCCATCTGTGTGGCAATGTCTTCCATGCTCACTTCGCGCATGGTCCCGGTTTGCTCGCCGGAAGTCGCGGTGGTGGCAGCACTGCCGAATGCGCCGAACAGCACGTTGCTCATCGAACGATTCATCGCCCGGCACATTAAGATCGAAAGAATGAATCCGGAAAAACCATCGAGTGTGCCGGCAATGATCAAAACGTTGTTTGATAAGACAAAGCCAGTCGCCGCTGATGCGAGGCCGGCGTAAGAATTCAGCAGCGACATGACCACCGGCATGTCTGCCGCACCGATTGGCATTACCAGCAGTAGTCCGAACACGAACGCCAGCCCCACCATCGTAAAGAAAAGAGGCATCGACCCTGGCACGAAAATCAGGTAAACAAAAATTCCGATCGTCGTCGCCAGCAACGCCATGTTGAAAATGTTCTGGCCTTTGTACGTGACCGGTGTGCCGCGCACCAGCCCCTGCAACTTTGAAAATGCCAAAAGACTCCCAGTGGTCGTCAGCGCGCCGAGCATAACTTCAAAGCCCAGCGCAGCCATCGTTATCGTCTCAAGATGACCACCGTGACGATAGAACTCGGAAATTCCCACCAGCGCCGCGGCGAAAGCACCGAATGCGTGCGATAGCGCCGTTCGTTGCGGCATCGCCGTCATTGGCACCCAGAGGCCCATCGCCAAACCAACCAACGAGCCCAGCACCAGACCGGTAATGATCCAGGTGAAGGTGACGATCTCGTAATGCATCAGCGTGCCGATGATCGCCATCAACATGCCAAACTCGGCCAAGTGCATGCCGCGCTTAGCAGACTCCGGATGACTCAATCCCTTGAGGCCGAGAATGAAAAGGATGGAGGCCAGCAGGTAGCTTAGTTCGATGAAGTAGGTGCGCACTGTTTGTTTTGACTAACTTAGAAGAGCGGGGGCAAGCCCACCTTCCCAACCTGAGAGTTATCGGGCGTTGATACTTTGTCGGTTGATTGAATGGCCATCAAGTGAAAATTCGATCAGCTACTTGAAAGCAGCTCGGGGTCAGGAAGGCGGGCTTGCCCCCGCTCTTGTTTTACTTTTTAATCTCCTGTTTCGCCGCCGGCTTGCGCTTGAACATCTTCAGCATGCGATCGGTGATCACAAATCCCCCGACCACATTGGTCGTTGAACAAAACACCGCGGTGAACCCCAGGATCGTGCTGACTGTGTTGTAGTGTGCGCCGGCGGTGACAATGGAACCCACCAGCGAGATCCCCGAAATCGCGTTGGTCGCCGACATCAGCGGCGTGTGCAACAGCGGCGGCACACGCGAGATCACCTGGTAACCGAGAAATGCCGCCAGGGCGAAAACGTAGAGTGACGTGATTAACACAGTTGAGGTCATGCAATGTCTCCGGTTGAATTGTTATGCCTGGATGATCATCAAATCATTGACGTGTCGAGTAAGCGCGCCGAGTTGATTATTCTGATTATGAAAACCGTTTTACTCGCAATGCGGAAGACGGTTCGGTAATCTCCATAAATCAAATGTCTGTATTTCCCGCGCAACAACTCGTTCTCCGGAATCAGCGGGCATCTCTCAGGAAGGCGTCCAAGACGTTCAACTTGCGCTTCCAGTTGAAGAATGAACCTGGTCGCGTTGTCCGCGCTATCAGCGGCGATAAAGCTCCAAATCTCTTCAAGATCCTGCTCCGCTTTTCGTGAAAAGCTAACGCTGAATCTTGCGGGCATTCTTAAACTCCCTCAGAACTGAACGTGCACTTCGCACCCGGCCGGCCGCGATATCCTCTTCACCCTCAGACAAAAGTCTGGCCAAATTGAAAGCCCTCAGGTGCTTTTCGTAAGTCTTCGCGTCCATTAGCACTGCATCGGCCCTGCCATTTACAGTCAAAACCACAGGGCGCCCTGATTTGTGAATTTGCAGCAAGATCTCGCGAGTATGCCGCTTCAGGTCGGTTACTGATCGAATGTCCTCAGAAAGATTAAATGACATAACTAACTTCCTCTTTCGCTCTAAATTTAGTGTCACATATAACACGATATTAGACTATATCTTAGGTTGACCAAACACCGAAGCGACCCGGCTGTTCACAACTTGCCCTGCGTGCGTTACACACGATGGACCAACCACATCATCGTTCATGTCGATGTTCAGCTCACCGTCTTTAATCAGCAGGCTAAGAAAGGCAGTGACGTTGCGTGAATACAACTGACTCGCGTGCACGGGAACCGTTGCCGGCAAATTGGTCGGGGCGAAAATAGTCACACCCGCTCGCTCGACTACTTCATCAGCTTTGCTGAGTGCGCAGTTGCCGCCGGTTGCGCCGGCGAGATCGATGATTACCGAGCCGCGCTTCATTCCGTTTACAGCCTCTTCAGTGACTAACAGGGGCGCGCGACGGCCTGGGACTTGCGCAATTGTAATCACCACGTCTGCCGTTTTGGCATGCTCCGCGATCAAGTCGCGCCCTCGCTGCAAGGCTTCCTCAGACAACTCGACTGCGTAACCGCCCGCGTCTTCAGTTTTGATTCCACCGAGATCCACTTCCAAAAATGTTGCGCCCAGCGAGCGCACTTGTTCTCCAGCTGCCGCGCGCACGTCGTATCCCTCGACAACAGCTCCAAGGCGCCGCGCAGTAGCAATCGCCTGCAGTCCGGCCACACCCGCGCCCAGCACGAGCACGCGCGCCGGCAGCACCGTGCCCGCTGCGGTCATCAGCAACGGAAACATTCGCGGAATGTTCGATGCGCCCAGGATCACGGCTTTGTAACCGGCGACGGTGGCCATTGACGACAGTGCATCCATCGCCTGCGCGCGCGAGATGCGCGGCACGAGTTCCATCGCAAAAGTGGTGAGACCGTTATCGATCGCCGGCGTTAACGCTTGCGGCTCATCAAGGGGGCGCAGGAAACCGAGAACGACTGCACCTTTCTTCAACGCTGCAAGAACGTCATCTGAAGGCCTGTTGACGGTGACTAAAACATCGGCTGCGGCAAGCAGCGCGTCTCGATCAGTGGAAATCTCTGCGCCGGCTTGGCGGTAATCGTCATCCGTGCGCGCCGCACGCAGCCCGGCGCCACTTTCGACCGCTACCGAGACTTTAAGCGCCACGATCTTCTTCACCGAGTCGGGCATCAATGCGACGCGTAGCTCTCCCGGTGCGTTTTCGCGCAAGACGACAATGTTCATCTTTTCTTCGAACGAGTGCGACGGACTTGAATGAAGTTGGAACTACGGGGCGAGAGTATAGCACTGAGAAAAATGCGCCTACAATTTTTGTTAGACTCGTCTATTCAAGAAAACTATCCACAGATTACGCGGATTACACCGATTAGAGAAACGAGACTGGCCATGTTTTGTGAGCCTCAGTGCCCGGTCTATGTGCGCGGTCTACGCTAGGGATACCCTGCTCACCGGAATCTTCTTTTCTTTAAGGTTGCGTCTGAATCTGTGAAATCTGCGTAATCTGTGGATACTACCTCCAACTTGCGAAGGCGCTAGCTGGGTACCTATAATCAATTTCGACCACGGCGCATTGGTGTAGTTGGTTAACACGCTGCCCTCTCAAGGCAGAGATCACGGGTTCGAGTCCCGTATGCGCTACCAAAATAATGAAACGGTCGCCGTCGTGATGATCGACGGCGGCCGTTTTTTAGTTTTGCTATCTGTTTTGATCTCCCTCTCCCGTTGGGAGAGGGATGGGGAGAGGGCTTAACTGCCGCTCAAATTAGATTGGTCCAACGGGTCTCTTGTCTTCTTAGAAGATCACCCGCGCCGCAAGTTGAATATTGCGTGGACCGCCGCCGCCGAGAAATGGATTGCCAATGCCAACGTCGGGCGTCACCGTTATTGGCAGAAAGCCGGTACCGCGCCCGGTCACCGGATCGATGCTGGATGTGAAGTCGGCAGCAAAACTCGGCAACAGCGGGTTTGAAAAGTTTGGATGGTTAAAGATATTGAAAATCTCGGCGCGCAGTTGGATCTTCACGCCTTCAGTAATCGGCGTGTCCTTGAAGATTGAGAAGTCAACATTACGGTAACCCGGCCCACGCAATGCGTTGCGGCCCAGTGAACCGAAATGCCAGGTTCCCGGAATGCAGAACGCCGCACTGCCGTCACCAGTGGGATCCAAAGTGCACGGCACTTTGAACGCCGCCAGATTGATGAACCGATCCGGTGCGTGCGTGCCCGCATAGGGATCGCCAATGATGTCGGGCCGCGGGAAAAACTCGCCGGTGTTGTTGTAGTCATCGAACAGCGTCAGATGAAACGGATTGCCACTGCGCAGCGTGACCACGGTATTCAGTTGCCATCCCTGCCCCAGGCGCGGATGGCCTTTAGCGAAGTTGGGAATGTTGTAGCTGGCCGAGGCGACGAAGCGATGCCGGCTATCAAAGTTTGAGTTGCCACGTTCGAGATCGGCGCGGTAACTATTGTCGGGTTGCGTTGCGTTCGCGACGTAGTCCTGACCATCAGACGCATTATCAATCGAGTGTGACCAGGTGTAGTTAATTGCCGAGGACCAGCCGTGGCGATTGCGCAGCGTAAATGTAGTTTGCAGCGCGTTGTAACTCGAGTTAGCAGTCGTCTCGAGTTGATTGACATAAAAGAAGGTGCCGCCGGATGGCGCAAATGGTCCATTATCAAATGGCCGTGCCGATGACACGCTGGGATTCGCCGGCTGATTAATGTCGCGATAGCGAAACAGCTTGGTGCCGTGCGAGCCGACGTAACCCACTTCCAACACGCCGTTCTTGAACAGCTCGCGCTGCACATTCAGGTTGAAGTTTTGCACGTAAGGCGTCGCCAGCTTGGGATCAACTGCGAACACGTCTGAATCTCCGAAGCCGCTGAATATGGGCACGCCGTTTTGAATCGTGCCGACGGTGGAAAAGGAAAATAGTATCGGCGCCTGGCCGACCGGATTGAAGGCCGGACCGGGATTGAAAGTGTTGAATGGTAGTTGTCCGGCGAAGAAGTCTTGCGAGAACGCGTCGTAGAACAAGCCCCAGCCGGCGCGCACTACCGTCTTGCCTTTACCACCCAAGTCCCAGGCCAGACCGAGACGCGGTGAAAAATTATTAAAGTCGCGCTTGTACAACCGGGGCAGACCGGGCGAACCAACCTGGACCAGGCCTTTTACGCGATCGAAGTTGCTCAGCAAGTTGTTCTTCTCGCGGATGACGCCGAAATAATCCCAACGCACGCCGAGATTAAAAGTTACGCGCGGATTCCAGCGAAACGTGTCCTGCGCATAACCTGCATACGAGTTTTGAAAGGTGTTGCGATTCGAGTTTCCGAGTGCCGAGCGCCCGCCGCTGAGATTGCCGGCCAGGAAATCCCCCAGCGTAGCGAAATCCAGACGGCCGCGGTAACCGGCGTCAAAGAATTGGCTGACCGTGGTGCGGCGAAACTCATAACCAAACTTCAGATCGTGGCGCGTGCGCTTCAACGAAAGGTTGTCGATCCATTGATAGTTTATGTCGGTGCGCGCGCGCGGCACGGACAGCGTGGCGCCGATGTTCGCGATGCCCAAGTCGTCGTGAATGCGAATGAGTGGCAGTCCAAAATCCTGCGAGTTAGTGATGCCAGTATTCAATCCAATCGAGCTGGGATTGAAGGCGCGGTCTTCAGGGAAAAAGCCTTCCTTGAAACGGTTGTACCCAAAGCGCACTTCATTCACCGTGGTAGGCGACATAATTTTCAGATAAGAGAGCGAGAGGAGATGAACTTTTGTCGGCGTGACAGTGTTGTAGCCGGGCAAAACGTTGCCGGCCAGAATCGCGAGCGGAAAAGATTGATTGCTGGTGCCATAAAAATACCGGCCGGTAAGTTGGGTATTTTTATTAAAGGAGTGATCGATCTTGCCAATAAAACTGTCAACGTCATTCAACGCCCGCGTGGTAACAAAAACATTGGGCGCGCCGGTATTATCAAACAAAGGCAGCGGACGATTAGGCGCGGGCCAGGGATTGCGCGCCAGCAATCTGGCGATAACTGGATTCGTCGGCCCTCCCAGCGCTGCAATTTCCCTTGGGTCGGGCACACGCGCTGTCGAGTTCAGGCCCACGCGCTCGCGTTGTCCTTCGTAAGCAGCGTAGAAAAAGGTGCGATTGCGAGCGATTGGACCACCCAGCGCGCCACCAAACTGATTATTTCGAAATGCAGTTTGCGGGTCGGGCTTGGGATTGAAAAAGTTTCGCGCATCGAGCGCGTTGTTGCGAAAGAATTCAAACAGTGAGCCGTGAAAATCGTTGGTGCCGGACTTGGTCACGATGTTCACGATGGCGCCTGAGTTGCGACCGTATTCGGCTTCGAAGTTTGAAAGGATGGCGGCTTCGGCAATCGCTTCGATGGGCAGGATAGTCGCAGGTGTGCCGAATACACCTGCTTCGTTGATCGCCGGCAGATTGCGATAGCCATCGTTCATGTCTGTGCCGTCAAGCAGAAAGTTGTTCGCACGGCCTCGATTTCCATTCGAGCTGAACAAGCCAAATGAACCGGGCGAATCAGTGGCGCCAGAAGGATCTCCGGTCGCGCCGGGAACCATCACCAGAAACTTTGTGAAGTCGCGGCCATTGATCGGCAGGTCTGCTACCTCTTTTGTGTTGATCGTGCCGCCCAGCGTGTTGTTTGTCGTTTCGACCTGCGTGGTTGCGGCGACAATCACAACCGTATCCGAGCCAGCAACTGCGAGTTGCACATCCACTCGTCGCTCGGCCGACACTTCCACCAACACGTTCGTAACAGTCGAACTTTGAAAGCCCGACTTTTCAACTTTGACTTCGTAAGTGCCGGTCTGGAGTTCCGCAAGCGAGTAGTTACCAAACTCATCGCTGGTGGTTGTTCGTTCGATCGCGGTGCCAATGTTCTTTGCTGTGACCGTGGCAGCAGGCACAACTGCGCGGTTGGGGTCGGTGACTGTGCCGAGGATCGCGCCGCGAAAAGTTTGCGCAGACGACGTCGTCGCCGATGCCATTAACAAAAGAATGGCAGCAATCCCGAATGCTTTCCTAATGATTGCGTGATGAATTTCTACTGCGGTAGTTTGGGAGCTCTTCGTTCTGTTTACCATAGGACCCGTTACCTCCTCGGCTTTTTAGAAACGATTGCAGAAATAAAATAGCGAACTCGTGAAGATGCGCGATGGGCCACCTTGGGTTGCGAGGCGATTATAGCCCCCCGGCAGGTGCAGTCAATGCTCATCGTCCATTCCGGTGTTGAAAGTGAGAGGCAGTTAGCACTCAAGTTGAGTGTAAGACCCGGTCGCTACCACTCCCGGTTCTTTATTCTTCGACCCACAATGCAAACGCTGCGGTTCTCTTGTGACTTTATACATGCCTGTAATAAAGTCGTTCTCACACTTTCCAGCCAGGTTTCTGAAGGGGATTGATGAAAACGTCTCTATCCGACAGTTCTCTGCGCGATCTCGCCGGCCGACTTGCCGAGGCCAACAACGCGTTCGCCGCCATTTACCCCGGCGAGACGGGAAAACGTCAGCCGGTGCATACCGTTTATGGCGGCGCGCATCTTTTCAAATCCGACTCGGCGGCGCGGCTGGGCGCGCTCGCACGCCGCTCGCTCGATCAGTTTGCTCCTGACTTTATTGCCTTTGCGAAAGCGATTGGTCTGCCCGGCGCTGAGCAGTTGCCTGAATCGACGGACGAAGGCGACGGCCTGCGCGCGGACCTTGAAAACAATTCCGACGCTGTGCGGCAAGGAAATAAAACAGCCTGGTTGGCCCACACCATTTACAACCGCGTCAACGAAAAACTGCGCCGCGAGCCGGTTGAGGATTTCCGTATCGACTTTGAAGACGGCTACGGCAACCGTCCGGATGAAGAAGAAGATGGTCACGCTGCGGCTGCCGCGGCTGAAGTCGCCGAAGGCATGCTCAACAGCACCCTGCCGCCATTCATCGGTATCCGCATCAAGCCCTTTAGCGAAGAGCTGCGCGCGCGCAGCATGCGCACGCTCGATATTTTTGTTTCAACTCTGGTGGAAAAATCGGGTGGCAAGCTTCCGGATAACTTCGTCGTCACGCTGCCAAAGATTACGATTCCGGAACAGGTCAGCGCACTCGCCGGATTGTTTGAATCACTAGAGCAAGCGAGCGGTCTTGCTTCAGGTTCACTGAAACTTGAAATGATGATCGAAACCACCCAGTCGATTATCAACAACCGCGGGGAAATTAATTTGCCCTTGCTACTGGCAGCCGCGCGCGGTCGTTGTGTTGCGGCGCACTTTGGCACCTACGACTATACGGCCAGTTGCAGCATCACTGCGGCGCACCAGCACATGATGCATCCCGCGTGCGACTTTGCTAAAAACATGATGCAGGTTTCGTTCGCCGGCACCGGCATCTGGCTGTCCGACGGCGCGACGAACATCATGCCGGTTGCGCCTTACCGTTTCAGCGAAGGCGGCACGCCATTGACTGCGGAACAGATCAACGAAAACCGCGAGGTGGTCCATCGGGCCTGGAAGCTGCATTACGATCATATTCAGCACTCGCTCACCGGCGGTTTCTATCAGGGCTGGGATTTGCATCCCGCGCAACTGGTGACGCGCTATGCGGCGGTCTATGCTTTCTTTCTGGAAAGTCTGGATGCGGCATCTGAACGCCTGCGTAACTTTGTCGAGAAAGCCGCGAAGGCCACGCTGGTGGGCGACGTGTTCGACGACGCGGCGACCGGACAGGGC
>DASQPM010000445.1:0-6285 GCA_035643935.1 Pyrinomonadaceae bacterium
ATCGTTGCGAATTCCGATCGAATGTATTTGCTGTATCGCCTTTTCGGCTTGTTCACGCAATTGAAAAATTCCTGCCACTGTTTCCATGGTTTGCCTCCCCGTTTCTCTCTTTGCAAAGAGTTGTAAACCTTTGAAGCTTAATCGGCAAGAAAGGGTAGCAAACGACACAAATCGTTGAGGAATTTAGCAGAGCTATGTTAGATTGAGAATTCAGAACTCAGAATACAGGAGTCAGAAGTAAGAATTTGAACTGGGTTCTAAATTCTGACTGCCGTTTGTTTTATTCCGACTTCTGAATCCTGACTTCTGAATTCTGACTTCTGAATTCTGACTTCTGATATGTACGACATCGTCGAAAAACAATGGCCCATGTCGGTAGGCGACGGCAAAGCAACCCGGAAGAAGAAGCCGCGCATACTTGCCATCACTACTGACTGCTGCACTGGTTGCGCTGGTTCGCCGGCGTGCATCGAGTATTGTCCCATCGAAGCGTGCATGTTCTGGATAGCCGACGAGGACCATCCACCGTTCGGCCGCATCGAAGTCGATCCATATCTTTGCATCGGCTGCCAGAAATGCATCAGCAAAGGACCTGACGGCGCGTTTCTCGATGGCTGCCCGTGGGATGCAATCGAAATGGTCCCGACCGACGACTGGGAAGCTGTGCACGGAATCTCCTTGCCCGATGCACCGCCACCGCCGCCTGCTTAATACTTTTCTTGTTAACTTTTCATGCGGCTCTTGATGGCATTCGCCGTCAAAGCCGCTTGTTGTTTTATGCGGTCGCTGCTGTTCGCAGCGCCGTTTACGTAGTCTTCGATTACCTTTAAGTCTTCCGGTGTGCCCACCACTGCCAGGGCGCGTAACGCTTCCCAAACGCTTTGCTCGTCAGACTTGATCGTCAATACGGCTTGGCCGCTTGCGACTGTTGAGCCGGTGGCAACCAAAATGCTGTCGATCGAACCGGATAGCGGCGCGCGCATTGCCACCACCTCATTATTTGGCTCTCTAATACGAGCGAGCAGCGTGCCTCTACTTATAGGGGCGGCTTTCAACAGACTACTATCCAGCGTCCCGTTAACCGGAGCATTTACAGCAAAGGGATTAAGGATGGCAGTCAGCTCGGAATGACCGCTGGCGTCGTTGAATCTCACCAACGCCAGCGCGGCGTTTCTGCGGACGATGGGCTCCTGATCCACCAACAGCTTCCTCAACACGTTGTGAAAATCTTCCGACGTGTTGTCCGAGCCCATCACCCACGCAGACGTCAATCGGAATTCTGTCTCCGGGTTAGCTGCTAACGCAACGATCTGCGGATACCACTGCGACGCTGTCTTATCGCCACGCTCGATGCGCTCCTGGACTTGCAGCAGCGCATGCTGCACGTGACGCGGGTGACTGTAGTCAGACAGGTATTTCGTAATCTCGGAATCGGAAAGTCCGCGGCCGAACCAAGTTAAATACCAGGTCAGAAAAGATGCGACTACGAACAAGATCGCAAGGATCAGAATTGGACCCGAAGCGCGAATCCGATTCACCGGCGGAATGATCACCTTAACTTCAGGGTTATTGCCGTTGTCAGTCATTCAGAACAATTCAGCCACAGAAAGTACGGATTGAGCCTACGAAGGATAAAGGTGATATAGCATCAAGTACACTACTACACCGGTAATTGAAACATATAACCACAGCGGCAGTGTCCAGCGGGCAATGCGCCGGTGCCTGATGAAATCCCGGCGCGCCGCCCGATAAAGTGTCAACAGGATCATCGGAACAATCACGACGGCGAGAGTGGTGTGCGTAATCAGAATTGCAAAATAGATCGGGCGAACGATTCCCTGTCCGGGAAACCGCGTCGCTCCATGATAGTAGTGATAAGTAAGATAGCTAATTAGAAACAGAGTGGACGTTGTGAAGGCCGTAAGCTGGCAGTTGCGGTGGGCGTTTATTTTCCCTTTGCGTATGAACCGGTAGCCGGCAATAAGCAGGATCGCGCTGGTTGAATTCAGTATTGCGTTTAGATGGGGCAGATAAGAAATGTATTCAGGCATTTAGGAAAACCGTTAAAGGTGAAAAGTGAAGAGTAAGCTTGTCACTCATTACTTTTCACTTTTTACTTTTTACTCTTCGCTGCTTCCTTTCCCTTCTCGGTCAATGAATAGAAATCGTTCCCTTCTTCGTTAAGCAAACCTTCCTGCACCAGCTTCTCAACTGCATCGAACACGGCGGTGCGCTGCTCGGGATCGTTTCCGCCGGCTTCAAACAGTTCATGAAGGTCAAGCTTCTCTTTGTTCCAGCGAGCGAAGCTATGGAGCACGCGTTTTGTTATTTCGTTCACGGCAGGATTGCGTAGACGCTGAATTGCTATGGCCGCTTAAGTTTCATGTTCGCGACCATCGACTTCACATCGGGCGGGACAGCTCGACCGCGTGCATCCAGTAATGGCGGCGAGGATTGTGCGCTACTGCCGGCGCTGGCGCCGGCGGTTAATACGCGTCGCTTCATAAAGGGAACAGGCAGCTTTCCTTCCGACTTCAAATAAAGCAAAGGGTTGGCAGCGAACATCAGCGCCATCACCAAACAAACCATGGTGATGAAAAGATTGTCTGTGGTAAGAAAATCACCGGAGAAAAGGGCGTTCATAACCGCCAGCGCAAGGAAAACAATAGCGGCAACAATGCAGATAAGGTTTAAGAGCCGAACTTCACCTTTCATTTCCATTACACCGGCTTTCGCTTCAGCCAAATCAAACCATCCTTAGTTTCAAGTCTAAAGTTTCAAGTTTCAGGTTCAAGTGTCAACAACTTGAAACCCTGAAAGTTGAAACTTGGAATTTGAAACTCGTTAGTGTTTCGCCTTGCCGGCGGGCTTTGGTTTTTCGGACATTTCTTCGTAGCCGCATCTCTCGCATTGCCAGATAGGAAACACATCGCCGGGCGATGCCGTACTTTGATAAATGGCGCGGTCCGAAGGAATGATCTTCCCGCCACAGCGCGGACAAACGCGCCCGCGCGTCGTTCTCTTTTCTACATCTATCCGCAGCAGATTTTCTTCAGGCATCTTCCTTTTCTTCTCCTGAATCATCAGGCTGCTGGTCTTCACGATGATATCGTTTCAGCACGACAAAGATTGAGCAAAACATCGTAACCGGGGGAACCAAAAGGACGAGCACGCCGATGTTGAAATTCCTGATGAAAAAAGCGTTGTTTGAACCCGCCAAGGCGGCTCGACACATTGCACACTGGGCAGAGGCCGATGAGGCAACCAGCAACAGAGCGATCGCAGCGACGGCACTCAGTAAAACTAACCTTTTCAAACCCAGGCGCATCAATGTTCCTCGGCAGCCGGCGGCTGCTCTTTAAACTCGTAACGCAGGCCTGCCGATCTGATACTATCAGGGAAAAACACGAACAGCAGGCAAATGCAGACTACCAGCATGGGCACAATTGTCAGAATCAAACTCAGCCGCTCAAACTTCATGTGCATAAAGTATGCAACAATCAACGCTGCCTTGATGATTGAGAGCCCAAGCAGAATTGTCAGCATGAAATGAATGGGCATTGGCCGGTAGGCAAGAAAAATCTCGATCAGTGTCAGCAGAATCAGCCAAACCCAGATCGAAGTAAACAACTTGTTGCTGCCGGCAAAGTGCTCTTCTTCAACGTGTGCGCTCATCTTGGTCTCCTCCGCCTAACTGACAACTACCAAAGCGGCGTCAAGCCGCCGCACTCCAAAAAACACTACTTCGCCAGATGGCCGCCAACATCGACGGACAGGATGTAAATCAGCGGGAACACAAACATCCATACTAAATCTACGAAGTGCCAATAAAGCCCGCTAATCTCGATGTCCTCGTGCTTTAGTTTCTTTACCCGCGCCGCGACCACGCTTAGGTAAACCGCGCCGGTCGCAACGTGAAACATATGCAGGCCGGTGATAGTGAAAAACGTGGCGCCAAACAAAGGTGTCGGCAGTTTCCCGTCGGTAGTAGTAAAAGTCGAAACCCAGTGGGCGGGAAGACTGAAAGGCCGCAGGCCTTCACCGATTAAGTGGTTCCACTCGATCAGGTGCAGCACAATAAACGCGACGCCGAAAAATATCGTAGCCAGAATCCATTTGCGCGCGGCCGTCTTGTTGCCGTGACTGGATGCGGACACGCCGAACACCATCGTCAAGCTCGACGACAGCAGGCAGAATGTCATCACTGATGAAAAGACGATGCTCGGATAAAAAGGAAACGGCGTTGGCCAAACGTTTGAGGCGCGCAAATAAGCGTAACCCATTAAGAGCGCTGAAAACGTCAACGAGTCGGAAACGATGAACAACCACATTCCCAGCTTGCGATGACCAACGCGATACGGGTGCACACCACCACCCCAATCGGCTGCGGGAAAATGTACTGTGCGTGCTTCAGTACTCACCTATCACCTCCAAGTGGCGCAGACTCAGTCTGCGCGCTTTGAAATTGTACTTAATCAACTACCGACACAGACTGAAGTCTGTGCTACACCTGCCGCCAAAGAAAAAGTAGTAGAAACAGGTAAATCCACAATGCATCCATGAAATGCCAGTAAAGCGTTACTGCATCGGTTTGTGCCTGGCCCTTTGCTGCCGCCAACTCATCGTCAGTTCGCAGACGCGAACGCAGCGTCAGAAACATCAGTCCCGCGAGCCCGCCCATCAAATGCACTCCGTGAGTTGCCGTCAGCAAATAGAAAAACGAGCTATGCGGATTCGATGAAACATAAATACCCTGTTGCGCCAGCTGTTTCCAGGCAAACAATTGCGAGCCAAGAAAGCCAAGTCCAAGCAACGCCGTCACAGCGAGCAGACTTTTGTGCGCCCCCTGCTCGCCGCTTTTCAGTTTTCGCCGCGCGAATTCCAGTGTGATGCTGCTGACAACTATGAGCGCCGTGCTCAACAGCAAAACGCGCGGCATGCGCAGCGGCTGCCAATCGTTGGCGGACGCAGCGCGCACGATGTAGGCACTGCTGAGAGCCGTAAACATCATCACGATCGCCGCCATCGCCACCCACATGCCGATGCGATAGCGGTTTGCTGAAGAGTGCCCGTCGAAAAACGCGTCCCGATGACCGTTTCCCCTGGGCGCGCCGTTGCCGTTGGGGCCACGACGTTTCGAGCCGCCGCCAAATCCGGTTTTTGTAAGTGGCTTAGTGCCGGTGACCGTTGTGGCCATTTCCACCTACCCTTTCGGCTTCGGTTTCAGGTTCATTTTGCATGACAAAATCGTGCGGCGCGCCTGGCACTGCAAATTCGTACGGACCGCGATAAACCGTCGGTAGCACGCCCGCAAAGTTGTCGTGCGGCGGCGGGCTGGACGTGGTCCATTCCAGCGTGGTGGCGTCCCAGGCATTTGCAGGCGCTTTCTTGCCCTTGAAAATGCTCCAGATCAAATTGAAGTAAAACAGAAACTGCGTCAGCACCGTTATGATCGCCACTGTGGAAACGAAGACCACCAACGGATGCAGCCTGGTTAGAAATGTGTATTCCGTAAACTGCGCATAACGACGCGGCATGCCGACCAGCCCCATCACGTGCATGGGCACGAAGATGCAGTAGACGCCGACGAAAGTTATCCAGAAATGAATCTTGCCCATACCTTCGTGCATGTAGCGGCCAAATATTTTCGGGAACCAGAAGTAGGTTGCTGCGAACATGCCGAAGATTGAGGCCACACCCATCACCAGATGGAAATGCGCCAGCACGAAGTAAGTATCGTGCATCGGCAAATCGAGTGACGTCTGGCCCAACACCAGGCCAGTGATGCCGCCGGCAACAAACAACGAGACGAAGCCAATCGCAAAAAGCATCGGCGTGGTGAAGCGAATTCTTGCGCCCCACAAGGTGCCCAGCCAATTGAACGTCTTAACCGCGGAAGGCACGCCAATCGAGAGCGTAAGAATCGAAAAAGTCATCGCCGAATAGGGACTCATGCCGCTGATGAACATGTGATGTCCCCAAACGAAGAATCCCAATAGCCCGATCGCGAAGATTGCAAAAACCATCGCGCGATAACCAAAGACAGGCTTGCGCGCGAACGTCGAAAGAATGTGCGACGTGGCGCCCATGCCGGGCAGGATGGCGATATAAACTTCCGGATGGCCAAAGAACCAAAACAGGTGTTGCCACAATATAGGTGAACCACCAGTGTGAGCTGGAAAGCTGGGATTAGTTCCGGAAAGGATGCCGCTGACGTAAAGTCCGCCTGGAATAAAGAAACTGGTTCCGGCCAGGCGGTCGAGCAGCAGCAGGATGCCGCCGCCG
>DASQPM010000446.1:0-3494 GCA_035643935.1 Pyrinomonadaceae bacterium
CAAGGTCTCGCACAGAGCGATCGCGCCCATCCCCAGCAACCCCGCCGCTGCTCCACCTGCCAGAGCGCCCACAACGCGCCACTCGGTCGCACGTGTGAAATAGATTACGGCGACAAGCTCAACCAGATACGCACAAGCCCAAAGGATGATCTGCTGCGTAGTCATGCGAGAGCTCATTCACATCGTTTACGGAGTCTTGAAGTCAACCGCCAATGTGATTCCGGTCCGCTGCCAGCTCTTGTTCGATAGTCCGAATGCATTCAACGCGGATCGACCAATTCTTTGACGAAAAAGTAAGAACCGACTAGCGCTTTGAAGGCAGGTAACGATTTCTCAAACTCATCCTTATCTCGGGACGACAAGACTAGGATCACAACTACTTTTGGCTCATCAATGAAAGCCACTAACTCATGGTTTTTGTTCGGCGCGTCGTAGAATCCCTTAACGACCGCTTGCTTTTTGTCTCGCGTCGCCAGGTTCGGTGATTCCCAAGCTTTTGTCTCGCGGCTCTGCTTCAAAAAGTCACTAACGTCGTTACTGATTACCTTCTCTACGGTGGCTTGCATTTCATTCTTGTAGATGACGCGAACATACATTACAGCAACAGCGTTTTTCCACGAGGAGCCTTCTCGATACAAAACCGCTTCTGAACCTTCGGGCCTGGCCGCGCTATCTATCAGCCAACCATCTGGCCCCTTCAAAATGAAACCATAATGTAGGCCTAGAAGGATTGTCCCGTCTGTGCCATCAGACTTCTGGCTCAGAACTGACGCTGAAACACTCAGCAGGAATACAATCGACAGTGTTGTTTTGAGCCTCTTCATCAAGCGTCTCCAAAGATCAGGGTCGGTCGCCAGAACGTCCCAGTTGATTGGGGCACGGCGATTAGCACATAGGTCCAAGGCTTACGCGTCGCTTCCCAAACAGAAACTCCAACTGCCAGGCCGGCCTATGCATGTTGATCTACCAGAATCGTGTTCACATCCGGATCAGCAATCATAAAGCTGGCCCGGTGTTCCTGACTCATAATCGAATTCACAAGACGCGGGCGAACACCACTCAAGCTACGATCCTCAAGCCGATTTGAGAAGCGTGCTGTCCTGCGCTCGAGTGCAATGAGTTGTTACATGCAGGTCTATATCAGTCTTCTCAATCTGATTCTAATCTGAATTCTCTCGTCGCCTCGCTTTATGCTCAACCGATAACTTTGCCCCTCCTTCTTAAACAATGTTCGCACTTGTTCCAGGCTGAGCTTCGAGGCAAGCGTCCCGTTAACGGCTGAGATCACATCTCCTTCACGGAGCCCGGCCCCGGTTGCCGGTGAGTCTTCGACTAGATGCCTCACCTTGAGAACCTTGAAATCGTCTCCTTCCGCTATCAAAAGCAGCCCACTCATATCGTACTCGTCGGGTTCGGAAAAGTGACGATTAGGTTCCAGAATCATTTGCTGGCGCGAATAGTCAAAGACCACTTTAAACCGGCGTAAGATTTCGCCGCCGATTACGCCGTCGAATTCTGGACTAGCGAGTACCCCTTTCTTATCAAGAAAGAAAATAGTAACCGGGTTCTTAAACGTGAAACTTCCCAACTGTAAATTTGACACGCGGCCAACGGGTTGCTTCGATTCTCGGACCATCGAGCCGCCGCCGAGAGGCGCTTGAATTGTCCTCTGAGTAGACTGCAACAACTTATTCGCTTCCACGAAAGGCGAGTTGAAACTCAAGGCGCCGCGAACCCCGGTATCGGCGATGAACTTTCCCTCGATTGGGTCGCGGCCAGGTTGCATAATCCTGGCGCGCACTAACGGAACCTTGCCGCCGGAATCATCTTCCAACATGATGAGCGGGATAGCCTCTCCAGAACCGGGATATTTATAGCCCTGGGGCTCGAAGAGATTCATGGTTCTGTTCGCATAGTCTATTTGAACAACAAAGCGGCTGATGAAATCATAGCCAAGCATGCCATCAACGGCGTGACCGTCATAAATCCAGAAGCCTAACGGCTGGATCGAAAAAGCCTGGTTGCGCAGGTGCACTCCAGGAAAACTGATTACGACTGTTTTAGATTCACCCTGAAGGCCAAGCCCCAGAGCCTTCGCACGTTGCGCATCCAGGTATGACCCCGCCGCACCAGTGTCTAATAAAAACCAAAGCGGTTGAGAGTTATTAACGCTACCACGAAGGTAGATGTGATTGCCGACCAACTCAAAAGGGATTCGACGAGCACTTTGACCAGAGGCAAACTGCAAGTCTGTGGAGACGGGAGGCTTGCTGATTTCCTGCGTGCTCCCGTACAAAGCAGTTTGGAACAGCAGAAGGCCAACGGCGAACTGTTGGAAGAAGAACCGAACGATATTCCTCAAACTAAATATTCCTCCAACTTACCATCTTGATGCGCACGCATCTCACGCATCTAACGCCAGAGCTAAACCGCGGCGCCAAGTTCTACTTACCTTGCTTTTAACCGGTCATCTTAGCGTTGCCGGGCAAACTGTACGTGACCTTGGTGTTCTCGTCTAGAAAGTCGAGCTGAAAATTGTTCATAGCGTGTTAGGCGGCGCGCTTTTGACTGACAATCTTGCCAAGAATTGCTCCTAAACCGATCAGGCCGACACTTGCCATGGGGATGATTGGCCCATGCAAGTTCCTAACCGCGATCAACGCCGCAACAACAAACCCGACCAAGCCACCCAGGAATGTTGCGCCATAGCTTGCACCATCTAAAAGGCGGAGGCGACTTGCTAGCCAAACTGCTATCGCAACACCGACAGTCCCACCGATGATCGCACCGGCAAAGATCCCGATGCTGCGGATGCTGTGTCCCATGAATGAGCCCAGTAATATACAGCCGGCGTCTAAGCCGGAGACGATGAGGAACAGCAGTAGGTTTTTCAGGGTCATGAAATGAATGTCACCAATCCCAATAAGCACCTGGCAGCCGCGTAGACACGAGTTAGAAAGGAATCGGTCGAGATTCTTCGTCGAGCACTGTGCCCCAAACGTGATACGACCAGCGCTGGATATCTTGACCGTTTTGCGCAAAGCCAATCAACGCGAAACCGACAATGGCGACAGTGCTGAAGATCAGTTTCATTGCGTTCCTTTCAGAAAGAACAAAATAGAAGCCGAACGACGGCCTTCAGGTGCGGCGCGCGATTAGCATTCGAGCTGAGAGAAAAAGATTACTTGAGAAACATCAAGCTAAGGTTTGACAAACGACGTTTTTAAGAAAGTCGCCGTTTCGCCTCGCGCCGAATGACTCTTAGGTTGCGCGTTGTTTTCGATTCCGAATTTCATTAATCACCTCGGTTGGATAGCGCGATATTTTGTTTGCCGAGTCGCGCCTTTAGTCCAACAGTTCGATTGAATCGCTTTTCGTCAATATTCCTTCGACCAAAACGGCGCAATAAACACCGGCAAAGGCAGCGTGTGCTTGGGCGACTTTGCGTAAAACTTCCGGGTTGTGTTCGCCGGTGTCAGGGTCGAGCGAAATCA
>DASQPM010000447.1:0-6208 GCA_035643935.1 Pyrinomonadaceae bacterium
CTGAACCGGATCGAGATGCGTCTCAACCATCTCTTTGACAGCCCGCGGCGCATCACCGAGGTTACGATCCTTGGCAACGTAAACTGCGCCCATGCCTCCGCCACCAATGCGACGCACAATTTCGTAGCGATTATTCAGGACGCTGCCCGGATCGAGTTGTTTTACAGTCGGCTGGCGGCCGCCCGTGGTGCCCTTCTTAACGGTGTTCTTTACCAGGTCTGGCACGTCGCCAGTGGAACTGCCGCCAAGGGAGTCTAACGAAATGGACTCACTGCTTGCGTTTTCAACGGCTACGTTCTCCTGATCGGATGTAGAAACATCTAACGATGGTTCAGCGGCGGCGGGTGTTTGCGCAGGTTGCTGCGTGCCGCAGTTGCGGCAGAAGCTTTCACCCGGCGTCACCGGCGTTCCACATTCGAGACACTCTGCCATGTACTTAAAACCTATGTTGAAAAAGCGACACGCATGTTGCCGAATCAATCACTGAATTATTTAACGAGGCGGAAGCGCAGGAAGGTCTTTCCCACAATGATCTCGTCGCCATCGTTAAGAGCCTGGCGCGTGCCAGGCGACAATCTTCTGCCGCGGTTCACAAAAGTACCGTTGGTCGAGCCCAGGTCTTCCAGAAAATATTGCCCATCGCGAAAGGTGATGCGCGCGTGACGTCGCGATACCTTCGCTTCAGTATCGTCAGAATCCAAATCCACGTCGGGGAAAACTCCGCCGTCGGCGTCCCAGCGACCAATCTGCGATTCGGCGGCACTCAACAGAAACTGCTTGCCGGCAGATTTTCCGCGCTCGATAACCAGCTTGGCGTGTGGCTGGTCACCGGAGCCAGGCGACGACGAGAGATTCACCGCCGCCGCAGCCTTGCCGGCCGCCTCTGGCTGTGGCGCCGAGACCGGAGCCCGTGAACCGTTCTGACCATCACCTTCCGGCTTGAACTGGCCAACATTCCCCGGTGCATTCCCCGGCGCATTCGCGCGCGAATTTGCATTCGGTCTTAAGGCAGCACCGCATTCATCGCAATACTGCGAACCATCGAGGTTCTCGGTTTTACACCTTTCACACGTAATCATCGTTTTTCGGAGGTTTGCGACTCGCAGCCAATTCGCGATAGATTCTCAATCTGGACGGCCAGGACTAGCAAAAGATCGGCGGGTCATTCTATCCCGAAACTATTGGCATCGCCAATCTTGCAGCCCCGAACGCGCGCGTAGCGCGATGACTAATGGTTACAGAAAAACCTCAACCGCACAACGCCAGATCGGCTTGGCCGGTGACGTCCTTTCCAGGCTGCGAAAGTCCGCATTATTGAAACTGTTTAGCGTTTTCCGACGTAAGAGTTACTCGAACCAAACTTGGTTTTCGCATCGGCCGGTTTTTGTGCAAGATAAGTACTCCGTAGCAGACGAGAAAATTAGTATCCCTGAGCGAAGGAAGAATTTATGGCTTTGACCCGAAAGAAAAAAATTATTATCGCAGTATCAGCCGTCGCGGTGCTCGCGCTAATCATAATTATCAGCGTATTTGCAAGTCGTAAAGAGGTAGCTGAAGTAACAACCGTCAAACTGGAAGTAAAACCAGAGCTGCGCCAGACGGTAACTGCTTCAGGTGAAGTCAGACCCATTCGTTACATCAAGTTGACCAGCGAAGTTCCCGGCCGCATCGAAGAGATTTACGTCAACGCCGGCGATCAGGTAACCCAGGGCAAGCCTCTCGTGCGAGTAGATCCGACGCAACTCCAGTCGAGCCAGGAAGCACAATTCGCGGCGGCCCAGGCATCGCTGAATGACATTCAGAGCGCCCGCCAGGCGGTGGAATCTGCGCAACAGAGTTTGGTGGTGGCAGAGGCATCGGTGTCATCAGCCAGGCAGCAGTTAGTTGCACTGCAAACTGCAGTCGATCGCGCTCAAGTGGATTTGAATACTGCGCAGCGGGAATTGAAACGTGCCAGCGACCTTATCGAGGCCGGTGTTACTTCGCGCTCTGACTATGACGCGGCGCACGATCGTTTCGACCAGGCGAAGATTGCACTGCAAACCGCCAAAGCAAATTTGGAGTCGCAACGCATCGCCGTCAAGGAGGCGCAGGAAAGGGCGAACGGTCAAAAGATTGCGGTACAGGAGGCAAGAACCGGTATCAAGACATCTGAAATGCGAGCGAACCAGCAGCAGGCCCTGTTGCGCGGGCAATCGAGTCAACGATCAAAAGCGACGCAGTTGTCGCCACTCAACGGCGTGGTCGCTGACATTCCAACGCGCGTGGGCGAGTATGCGGTTGCTGGGCTATCAACTACACCGCTGATGACGATTGCCGACATGTCAACTATCAACGTGGAAGTGAACGTTGACGAAACGGAAATATCCAACGTCGAAGTTGGCCAGCAGGCGAAGGTGAAAGTTGATGCGCTCGGCGACAAAGAAATCACTGCCGTCGTAACTCAGAAAAACCCATTGGCGGTTTCCAAGTCAGACACGCAGGGTGGATTGTCAAATCGCGTGAATGTGCAGGAAGCCAAGGAATTCAAGGTTACGGTTGAGTTGCGCGACATGCCGGACGAGGTACGCAACGCGCTGCGACCGGGCATGAGCGGCACCGCGACCATTACAACCAAAACAAAAAACAACGTGATTGCCGTTCCGCTTGAGGCAATCGTTGAGAAGGCGCCGCCGGCTCCTTCGCCCGGAGCGACTGTTGCAGGCAATGCACCGACGCCGGCGAGCGGCGAAAAACCAAAGAGCCTCAAGGGCGTTTATCTCCTTGAAGGAAACAAGGTGCGCTTTATCGAAGTGACAACCGGAATTACCGGCGAAGCCGACATCGAGATTACCAGCGGTGTAAAAGCAGGCATGGAAATCGTCAGAGGTCCGAGCCGCGTCTTGAAAACATTGAAAGACGGCATGGCGGTCAAACGCCAGGAACGCAAGACCGGCGCCAACGCTAACGCAAACGAGGGCAGCTAATGAGCGACGTTACCCTGGCATCTCCACCCGCCCCAACCGTGCTGCCCGAACGGGCCGTTAGCGCGCACGATGCGAGCGCACTCATCTCCATGCGCAACATTTGGAAGACGTATGAGATGGGCACTGAGCAGGTGCACGCACTTCACGGCGTTTCGTTTGATGTGCCTAAAGGTGAGTACATTGCGATCACTGGTCCATCAGGTTCGGGTAAGTCGACTTTGATGAATTTGATCGGCTGTCTGGACACGCCCAGCAAAGGCGAGTACTGGCTGAACGCCAAGAACGTTTCCGAGATGGATGACGACGAACTGGCCCGCATACGCAATCAGGAAGTCGGCTTTGTTTTTCAGACTTTCAATCTGTTGGCGCGCGCGACTGCCTTGCACAACGTGGAGCTGCCGCTGATATACGGCGGCATCGGTTCCAGCCAGCGTCATGAGATGGCCAAAGAAGCATTGCGCTCCGTCGATCTCGCCGATCGTGTTACGCACCGGCCAAATGAGCTTTCCGGCGGCCAGCGCCAGCGGGTGGCTATCGCTCGCGCTTTAGTCAATCATCCTTCAATCCTGCTTGCGGACGAGCCCACTGGTGCGCTCGATACGCATACCAGCATGGAGATCATGGACCTGTTCGAGCGTTTGCACGGTGAGGGAAACACAATCATCGTGGTAACGCACGAGCACGACATCGCCGCGCGGGCGCACCGGGTAATCTCCATTCGCGACGGTCTGATTGAAAAGGACGAGAAAATAAGGTAAGACGCGCATGCAGGCCGCGAGTTTTTAAACTGTTAGGGCGGGTCCTGTACCCGCCCATTTTGTTATGTCACTACTTACCGAAACGCGGGCAGGAGCGGGCCGTGTGCCGACAGAACGCGTTAAGCAAACTTCGTCGCGCTTGAGAAGAGTTTTTAAGCTCTTGCGTGTGGCGGCGTTATGGGAGGCGTTTCTCGTAGCTCTCGGCAGCTTGCGGGCAAATAAGCTACGCACTTCCCTGACCTTGATGGGGATTGTTGTCGGCGTTGCCGCAGTTATTGCGGTGGTCACGATCATCAAGGGACTCGATAAGACCGTCGCCACCACGTTTTCGTCTCAGGGCTCGACGGTTTTTACAGTTTCGAAACGTCCGCGCGTTATCACTTCGCGCGAGGACTTCATCAAGTTCAACAAACGCAAGGACGTGACGCTCGATGACGCGGAAGCGATCTTTCGTGTGTGCACCTCGTGCTGGCGCGCCGGCGTCGCGGCCAACACCGCAGAAACTGTCAAACATAAAGATCAAAAGTCAGAGAACGTAAACATACGCGGGATTACGCCGAGCGCAATGTTTGACATTGACGCCGTGAACATCGACGTCGGCCGTTTCTGGACCGACAACGAAGGCGCAACTGCCCGCGAGATCTGCGTGGTGGGAACTGACATCGTCCAGAATCTTTTTGGCGGCATAGCGCCGGACCGAACGCTGGGTCAGACTGTTTCTATTGGCGGCCGGCCATATCAAATCCTGGGCGTGCTCCAGGCGCAGGGCAAGATTTTTGGCGCCTCGCGCGACAATCTGATTTACATTCCGTATTCCACTTACCAGAAGAACTTTGGCGCGCATTCTTCTTTGGTGGTTTTTGTCAAAACGCCTTCGGCTGATCAACTTGAAGAGGCCGAGGACCAGGTGCGAACGATAATGCGCAATCGTCGCGGCAAAACATTCGCTGAAGATAGCGACGAGGGTTTCACATTGGAGACATCGGACGTGTTCATCGATCTTTACGGCAAGGCAACGTCGAACATCTATATTGTCACTTATCTGGTTGCAGGCGTTTCCTTGTTTGTGGGCGGCATCGTAGTGATGAACATCATGCTGGTTTCGGTAACTGAACGAACGAAAGAAATAGGCATTCGCAAAGCAATCGGCGCGCGCCGTAAGGATATACTGACGCAGTTCTTGATCGAGGCGGTCACGGTGGCCGCGGTGGGCGGCGCGATTGGTGTGCTTACCGGGTTTGGGCTGGCTTATGTGATTTCATTTTTGATTGGCTTTCCCCTCCTGGTGAGTGTAGCCTCGGTGGTTCTCGGCGTTGCTATGTCTTCAATTGTGGGTGTGATCAGCGGCCTCTGGCCCGCCTGGCGCGCGGCACGACTGCATCCGATTGAGGCACTGCGCGCGGAGTGATGTCATTGCCGATTTCCAATTCCGATTGCCGATTGGCGATTCGCAATGGAAGCGGCGGGGAAACACTCAGCGGAATTTGAAATAAACAATCGGAAATTGGCAATCGGCAATTGGCAATGAGATTAGACGACATCAAAGAATCTGCCCTGATGGCTTTCGACACGCTGCGCGCGAATAAACTCCGCTCGTTGTTGACCATTCTTGGGGTCACTGTCGGCGTGGTGACAGTGATCTTCATGGTGTCGATCATCCAGGGCTTGAACAAAGCTTTTGCCCAGCAGATTGAAGCGCTGGGCTCGAATGCGATCTGGGCCACCAAATTTGATCCCAGCTTTGGTCATCAGCCAACCTCGGAAGAACTGCATCGCAAGGATCTGACACTTGAAGACGCAGAAGCCATTCGTAACGAAGCGCCTTCTGTACTTAGTGTGTCACCCATTCATCGCAAGATCGCGGAGACCGTTCGCTACGCCGACAAACAATCCGACACGCCGATTGTCATTGGCGTTACGCCTTATTACGAGTTCACTCAATCGAGCTATGTTGGTCGGGGGCGTTTTATCACCGACACCGACCTACGTGAGCGAGCCAACATTTGCGTGCTCGGCAAAGACCTCGTGAAGGCTTTGTTTCCCTATGAAGAGCCAATCGACAAAGAATTGAAGATAAACGGCAAGCCTTTCCGCGTTGTTGGCGTGATGGAGCCGCTGGGTAGTTTTCTGGGCCAATCACGCGACAATACCGCTTTTATTCCCATCACCACCTTCGACAAATACTATCCCGGCGAACAGCCGTTTCCCGAAGTTGTTTTTGTAATTATCGTCCGGCCAAAATCGCGCGCATACGTGAAATCGGCGATTGACGAGATAACCGACATCCTGCGGCGACGGCGGCGAGACGCG
Source organism: Pyrinomonadaceae bacterium (assembly GCA_035643935.1). Lineage (GTDB taxonomy): Bacteria > Acidobacteriota > Blastocatellia > Pyrinomonadales > Pyrinomonadaceae > PSRF01. Next base: position 6,035 of record DASQPM010000447.1, read on the forward strand.
CCCGGCACACCCAACACGTTCGGCATTTCATCACAGGACGCGTTGCTGGATATTTACAATCAACTAACCGGCGCTACGGCTTTAGTGCTGACTGCAATCTCATTTGTCGCGCTGATGATCGGCGGCATCGGCGTGATGAACATCATGCTGGTTTCGGTTACCGAGCGCACCAAA
>DASQPM010000448.1:0-3281 GCA_035643935.1 Pyrinomonadaceae bacterium
GATTACCGGCCGCGATTGTGAACTGCGTCGCACCTCCGCCCGCGGCCCGAATCGCCGCCGGTGACAATCCGGCATTCGAACCCTGCAAGGTAATTTGATAAACCTGGATGCTGGTCAGCGCGTTTGGATTTCCAATCTGGCGACTGCCGGCGAAGGTCCAGGTGCCGCCGAAGTTTTGCGGCGAGATGTTGGTAATGTGGGTGCTGCGTAAGCGCGCCCCGAATCTTATCGTGTGCAGCCCTCTGGCAATCGAAGTATTGTTGGTTAACTCAAAACGGTTCTGTTGATTCGACGACAGGCCGATTTGCGATCCGCCGCCGGTAAAAGCGTCCTGAACCTGAATGGTGGGTATCGAATTATCGGCGGTATCTCCGGATGTTTGATGATTGAACTGAAAGCGCGTTTCGTTGACCGTGGTCTTGTTGAGGACAGCAGTTTCGGTCAGTCGCACCGTTTGCTGGGTGCTGAAGGTGTTGTACTTTCTCGAACTCAGGGAAAACCCGCCCACACCGGCGGTATTCCTCGAGTGTTCGTATTCGTAACGCAGCACCAGAGTGTTGCTCGGATTAATCTGGTAATCGAGGCGCGGGCTGAACTCAGTGCGCCGGTTGGGCAGCGGCACCGAGTCGCTCAGGGTCACGATGTTAAAGCTCGGATCGAGAATCGTCGCGTTTACTATTCCTTCGTCATTGATGTCGCGTTTTTCGAAATCGAAAAAGAAAGAGGCCTTCTTCTTTGAAATCGGACCACTTAGTTGTCCGCCATATCGTCGCGACAGGTAAGGCGCGCGAGTCGGTTGAAATGGATTACGCGAATTCAGGGCCTGATTGTTAAAGTTGAAAAAGGTCTCGCCGCGAAACCGATCCGTTCCGGGCTTAGTCAGGATTTCGATGCGGCCGAAACCGGGCCGGTCATACTCTGCCGAGTACGGATTCGAATTGATGCGAATCTCGCGAATGGTCGAGAGTGGCGGCAAGCGCCCGCCGCCGAATCCATCGATGTAGATTTGTCCGCCGTTTGGTCCCGCGCCCGGTCCCGCGAGGGCCTGCAGCGCCGCGGCCAGGTCGTCCGGATCATCGGGAAGCGATTCCAGGTCGGCGCCTTTAAGTATTGTGGCGCCGACATTGTTCTGAGGCTCAGTGTTCACACCCGCAGTATCGGCAGCGACCGTCACCTTCTGTTGTTCGATGGTCACCTTCAAAGTGATAGGGAGCTGTTGAGTGCGTCCGGCAACTGCTTCGACATCTGCGTTCTCGAAATTTGCGAAGCCAATGGCCGTTACTCTGATCGTGTATTTGCCGGGCGCGAGGCCGTTAAAGACAAAATTGCCTTCGCCGTTGGTAGTGACAGTCTTCTCTCCACCGCTGGCATTAACGGCGACGACGGTAGCGCCGACGATGACGCCGCCGAACTCGTCCGAGACCTGGCCCTTCAGTGTGCCCGTGCTCTGCTGCCCCAGCGCGACGCCGGCACAGAAGACGAGAATCAATAACAAACGTCCCATTCAGAATGATTCCTTAGCTTTCGTTGATAAGTGGGCGGTATTCTGCCTCCTTGAATTAAGACGCGGTGGGTTGGATTTCGGTTACATGAGACCCCAGAGGCAACGCGGACATCCCTGTCCGCCAGTGGGCGAAGCACGCTCCGATCTTGCGCAAGAATTACTTTGGAAGTGGTTCGCGCTGCGCGCTCAGCGGACCGGATGTCCGCTCCGTTGCCCAACCTCTACTTCCCGCGCCCGCGAATTTCCGTGTCCCAGTAGCGCAACCATTCATTCCCCTGCTTGCGCAGCAACTCCCAATCCAATGGCATGCGCGTAAAGGGCGCATTCATCCAATCGGGTAATTGGGTTCGATCGATGTCTTTACGGACGGGCAGGCGATAGTAGTTACGCCCCGAGTGAATCAGACTCTCAGGCGTGGTAACGAATTCATAGAAGCGTTTTGCTTCCGCCTCGTTGGGCGCGCCGCGCACAAGAGCGATCGCGTCGATCACTACAGGCGTGCCGCTTGCCGGAATGTTGTAGGCAACGGGCAGTTTCTTTTGCTCCTGATACAAACGGACGTCGGGCAAGTCCCAGAGACTAATGACGCCTTCCTGTCGCACCAATTTCTGCATCAGCAAAGTTCCATCAGCAGTGTATTCGTGAACGTTGGCATCCAGCTTTCTGAGCCATTCATAACCTTTTTCTGGCGAGTTCGTGTCCTGGTAAAACCTCCAGATCATTGCGCCAAAGATCGCCCGCATTGAATCCGAAGGGTTCGGATTACGAATCAAGACTTTGTCTTTCCATTTCGGATCCAGTACGTCGTCCCAATCTTTTGGTGCGTCCTCAGCACGCACGGCTTCGCTGTTGTAAACGATTACTTCCGGAGTTTCGTAGGTGCCGTACCAGCGATCCTGCGGGTCGCGGGCGAAGTCCGGAACCTTCTCGGCCCACGAAGGGCGATAAGGCGCCAGCAGATTTTCATCAGCGGCTGTCTGAAATGTGGTGTGGGCCGCGCCCCACCAGAGATCCGCTTGCGGACGATTGCGCTCGGCGCGCAGCCGCTCGAGCACTTCGCGCGATCCCATATCAAGAAACTGGACGTCAACTTCCGGATGGACCTGTTTGTAGCGCGTTACAAAATCGCGCAGCATGTCCTGGCCATGCGGCGTATAAATGAGGAGCCTGGGTTGAGTATTCGCGGAATGACAGCTCGGGGAGAGAACTAGCGCCAGAGCAAAGATGGTCAGTGCAGTGAGTTTTATCGTCAAGGTTCGTCTGCTGAACATCACTTACCAGCGAGGCTCTCTGCATAATACGCTCTTTGCCGACTCGATCAAGATGCCGGTTCGAGCCGGCATCGATCAGCTGGATGATTCCGGCGGCGCTCGTCTGCCGACAGTTTCATGTAAGAGTTGCTTGAGTTCGGACAGGCGCAATGGTTTTCGAATGAAACGGACGCACGGGTTTTCAAGAAGCTCTTTCACGTCGGGATCAATTACGGTCCCCAAGATGATGACGGGTAGATCGGGAAGTATGTGATGCACCCATTGAGTGACCGCGCGCCCGTTGAGCTTTGGCAGACGCAGTTCGATAACTATGGTCGCAATGCATTCCGCATGACTCTCATAGACACGAACAGCCTGCACACCGTCTTCCGCAAAGAGCAGATGGTAGTTTGGTTTTAGTTTTTGCCTCAGAACGTTGCGAACTTTCCGCTCGTGATAGGCCAGCAGGATTGTTTTCTTATCAAACACCGGTCACCTCTTTTCTCTTTAGAAAACCAGCGCGCGGC
>DASQPM010000449.1:0-3110 GCA_035643935.1 Pyrinomonadaceae bacterium
TGGAGATCGAGTCAGTCATTCGTCTATTGCCGACGGCCTATCGCGAGCTGATCGTCTTGCGCCATTCGCAGGATCTTACTTATGAGGAGATCGTCGAAGTGACCGGCTTGCCACTAGGCACGGTCAAGAATCGACTCTTTCGCGCGCGCGAAATGATGCGTCAACAGTTTTTGCTGCGTGGCATTACCGGAGTTTAGTTTTCGAGCTCAATGACTAACGACAATAACAATTGTCAGAGCGACCAAATCGCCGCGTTCGTTGACGACGAACTAGAGCGCGTCGAAAGATTAGCGCTTGAACAGCACCTGCTCGTTTGTGATCGTTGCGCGACCGAGTTGCGCGCCCATCGCACTTTCATGCGTGAACTGGATACGGCACTGGCCAGTCGTTTCGATTTGGAAGTGCCGCCGGACTTTGCAAAAGTCGTGGCTGTGCACGCCGAGAATGATATGCGCGGCGTACGCGATCGTTCTGAACACCGCAGAGCTTTGCGCTACTGCATCATTCTGGGATTGGTTGCATTTGCTTTGTTAGGGTTCGCCTCAAGTCGCGCCGTTCTTGCCAGTGTCCAATCATTTTTTAGGATTACATTTGAAATAATAGAGCTCTTTGGAAAGACGATTTACGATGCAATGGCTGGGTTTTCGGTACTCGCGCGCGCATTTCGGCGCGGGCTTATTGGCGACGCTGGCCTGGCGGATTTACTTGCGCTACTGCTATTTGCCTTTGCTATTGGCCTCCTCACGCTTTTGATATCACGCTACCACCGAACTCGCGTGCTCGACTAAGCGCGGTTCGCATGCACCTATCCAAATCATCAATGGGGACTGTGTCGCTTTCCTGGCGCTGCTTGGATCTTTCCCGGTTGAGAATGGTCTTGCAGTCCTGTTTCTTGTTAGTTGTGCTTTGCTGCATGCAATACGCAACTCAAGCGCAGAATCCGCCAGTGCCCCAGCCAACCGATTCTCCATATATTGTCGAGGGGGTATCGGACACGGACGTCTATGCATTAGGACATTCTTTGCAAATAAACGGCACCGTAAAAAAGGGAGCTATTGCTTTGGGCGGTGATCTAATTGTTCGCGGCATCGTGGAAGGCGACGTAGCCGCTATTGGCGGTTCAGTAATACAACTGCAGGGGGCACGCATCGGCGGTGACGTAATGGTGGTTGGCGGTGCCTACCACCACGTCGATCAGATCCCGAATCGCGATCCCCAGGCAATGACCATTATGTACGCCGGCTACGAACAGGAACTGCGAAACATAATGCGCAACCCCAAAGACTTGCTGGCGCCGAAATGGTCCGCGGCCTACATCGGCTTTCGTTTGCTGGCGGTGTTGTTCTGGTTCATTGTATCGCTGGCCTTAACGGCCGCCATGCCGGGAACAATCAGTCGCGGGATCGCACGTCTGCAACTGACTAGCTTACGAGTCGCCGTAATCGGATTTATCGGCGCCGTGGTGATCGGCGTGGGCGTGCCATTTGCGCTCCGTTATCTACCGGCGCCCATTAGTGCTTTGCTCGGGCTGATGGCTCTGCTGTTGATATTGATTGCCGCGCTTTTTGGACGAGTCATGATTTATGCTGCCACCGGTCGTTGGCTACAACGGAAGTTTCTAAAGGTTGGGAGAAATTCCGAAGCTGTCGCGCTGCTTGCTGGTACCGTCTTCTGGATCACTCTCTCATCGTTGCCTTACATTTGGCCGTTCGTAGTTGCCTTGATCTTAGTAACCAGCCTGGGTTTGGCTCTCACCGCACGTTACAAGGTTGGCTGGCGACGATCACAGGAAGCCTAGCTGGAATTTCAGCGAATACCGGGAAAAAACATCAACCAATCAAAGGCCTCGCGCATCAAAACGCTTTCCCCATGGCCGAAGTGTGGGATTTGTGCAACTTTTTCGAACATGAGGCGTGACCATCTCGGACTAACATGCCCGATCGAGCGAGAGGCTCAACAACCTAGTAGAACAATCATCCGGTTCTGTGCGTAACACACTGGGATAAGCGCGAGTTTTCAATAGCCGATCCCCTGCATTTGTTCAAAGGGTCAAAAATGAAAAGCTCATGCTTCCTTACCTTTGAGATGCCCCAAGCTTGAATGGTTCAAATGATAGTCAATCGCGTTGTTGTGATAACAAACCTGGAGGAGTAATGAAGGCGCTTTTTCTTGCATTCGCGCTTGTACAGCTTTTAGCGATCACATTTTCTGCGGCTTACGCGCAGGCCCCCAGCCCGACCGCCACTGCCCAGCAGCTGGGCGATCCCGGCATAACAGCCAACGGCGCTATTGGTGAAGTCAAGGTCATAGATGCCGCAGGCCGGCAGTTAATCGTCAAGACTGACGCCGGTTCGTTGGTGACAGTCGCGCTCGGCGACAAGACCATCTATATGCGACTGGCGCCCGGCGAGAAGACGCTGACCAACGCAACGAAAATCACTTTTGGTGATGTTGGCGAAGGCGATCGCGTTTGGGCTCGTGGCAGAGTGGCGGACGATCACAAGTCGGTTCCGGCCGTTGCCCTGATCGTTATGAACAAGGCAGACATCGCCAAGAAGCAGGAAGCCGAACGCGCTGAATGGAAACGTCGCGGCGTACTCGGCATCATCACTGCGTTGAAGCCGGAATCGAAAGAGATAACTATCTCGAGCCGATCGTTGGTGGGCCAACAGTCAGTGACGATTCCAGTTAGCGAAAAAGTAGAAATGCGCCGTTACGCCCCCGACTCAATCAAGTTTGCTGACGCTAAGCAGGCGGATTTTGCGGAACTCAAGGTTGGCGATCAGCTGCGCGCACTGGGGGAACACAGCGCTGATGGGCTGTCTTTCACACCTGAAAAAGTTGTTACCGGTTCCTTTCGAAATGTGGCAGGCACAGTAACTGCGGTTGTTGCGGAGACTGGCGAAGTGAAAATCAATGATCTACAAACAAAGCAGCCGCTGATAATCGTTGTGAAGCAGGATGCAGTACTACGCCGTTTTCCTTCCGCCGCTGAAATGGGTGGCATGATGTCGATGATGGGGCGCGGTGGACAGGGCGCCAACGGTGCTGGTGGTCAGGTTCCGGCAGGTCAGGGCGGCAACCGGCCAAATGGCGCACAAGGTGGTCCA
>DASQPM010000450.1:0-2588 GCA_035643935.1 Pyrinomonadaceae bacterium
AAAAATTCTGGATCGTTCGCAACTAATCCTGGACATCTTTGCGCAACGCGCACAATCCCACGAAGGTCGCATCCAGGTTGAACTGGCGCAGCTAAAATATCTTTTGCCTCGATTGATAGCCGGACAGGATTCGGCATTCTCGCGTCTGGCCGGCGGCATCGGTGGCCGCGGCCCGGGTGAAACAAAACTCGAGACGGATCGGCGGCGCGTTCGCGATCGCATCAACCGCCTGGAAAAAGAGATTGAGTTGCAGCGGCGCCGGCGCCATGAACGAAGAAAGGTGCGCACCAGGAACCAACTGCCGGTGGTCTCAATTGTTGGCTATACCAACGCCGGAAAATCAACTCTCCTGAACGCCCTAACGAACAGTCAAGTGCGCGCAGAGCAGCGCATGTTTGCAACGCTCGATCCTACGTCGCGCCGGCTCAGGCTTCCTCGCGAACAGGAAATTATTGTTAATGATACGGTCGGTTTCATTCGCGATCTTCCTCCTGGTCTCCTTTCCGCATTCCGATCGACGTTGGAAGAAATTGTTGATAGTCGCTTGTTGATTCATCTGGTTGATGCGTCGAATCCGCGCTGGTCTCAACAAGTCGAGTCAGTCGAAAGAATTTTGCAGGAACTTAGCCTAACCGAGATTCCTTCACTGCTCGTTTTGAATAAAGCTGACCTGGTAACGCCTGAGACGCTCGAAGCCATCTCGCGCCAATTCGCGACAAGTAGCGGGGGACCGGTCATCTCGATCGCTGCTACCGACCAGCGAACTATGCGGCCGCTGCTCGAGAAAATCGGCGAGATGCTTTCACGCGATATCGGTTTATCGCCGCGCGAGGAACAGTTTGACGCGCGACGCCTTTCGCGCATCGCTTAAATAAACATGGCCCGACGCCCCCGATTTACAACTCGTTTTGGTCGCGCGCGCGACCTTGCGGTCGCTTACGTGATGCGCCCGCTGCGCGTGTTCAAACCGCGAACACGTTTTCTGATAGGTTTTGGCGCGCTTGTTGTCATTACTACGCCCTTACTGCTCAGCAACTATTCCTCAAGCTTCGCAGAAGACTATCGAGAGGGAGACATCATTCGCGGCAGCATTGTCGCTCGCGGTGACATTACGGCGGTAGATATCTCTGAAACTGAAAGACGTCGAAACGCGGCCCGCCAGGCAACGCGCCCCGTCTTTAATTTCGACTCAACGCGCGGAGAAACTGCCGCTCGCAGTTTGCAGGCAGCCTGGGACAATCTAAAACAACAATTTCAAGAGAAACGAAACCAAACCCAATTAACCTGGAGTGGAGAAGGGGGCGCGACGGTGGCTCGCGTTCTGAGTGCGCACAGACTCAACGATGACGATCTGAGTGTTCTTACTTCATTAATCCGGGATGTGGGTGACAAGTACATCTACGACGATGCCGAGGCCGAACAGCTGAACCAGGAAATCGTTTTGGTCGATGTGCGCAACCCTTCCGCACAAATGATCATGCCGGCGCCGCGCACGCGCATGCTCTCACTGGCGGCCGCACGCCAGGAACTTGAACTCAGAATTTTTGGCCTTCAGGGATGGACGCAGGATCAGAAGAGCGCTCTCGTTTCTGCAATCGTACCGTTGCTGCGACCAAACGTGGTGCTCGATCAAACGGCAACTGCAACTTTGCGAGAAACCGAAGCGAACAAAATTCCACCGGTAAAGATCTCCCTTAAAAGGAACCAGGTCATCGCGCGTGAAGGCGACACAGTCACCACGGGAACGCTTTCACAGCTGACGGCTCTTAAGAGCACCGGCCATGCCGGACGTCCGTGGCATAACGTATTCGGATTACTGTTGATCGTGCTGGCGGTTTATTGGGTGGTATGGAAATTTACCGAGCACCGTAGCAGCGCGTCTGTAATTTCGCTTTCCAAATGGCGAGCGTTTGCGCTGGTCGGCTCCGCGATCGTAGTTGAAACAGCACTGATGCGACTTGGGTTTACGTTTAGCGATGCAATTGCCGACAGGATGACGACTGCGCCTTTCAACGACCCGATGATCTGGAATCTTGCTATCCCTTTCGCTGCCGCAGCGTTGTTGGTGGTAATGTTGGTAGACACGCAGCTTGCCTTTCTCACCGGAATCGTCACGGCGTTATTCGCCGGCTTACTGGCCCCTACCGGCATTCAAAAAGCGGTCTATGCGATGATTTCCTGTGCCGGCGCTATATACGGCATTGGCAAGTATCGTGAAAGACAATCCGTAACCCTGGCCGGCTTATTTGTGGGCGGCGTAAACGCTTTCATGGCGTTGGCGGTAATCGCTTATGCCGAACAAGCAATAACCTTAAATTCATTTCTGCTGGCAGTGGGCTGCGGTTTCGCCGGCGGACTGCTAACTGCAATTTTTGCCGCGGGCGGATTGCCGATCAACGAATCACTCTTCGGAATACTGACGGACGTCAAACTGCTCGAACTCTCCAACGCCGATCTGCCAGTCCTGGGTCAACTGGCTTTGCGTGCTCCAGGCACCAACCAGCACTCGCATGCGGTAGGTCAGCTCGCCGAGGATGCATGTCGCGCGGTCGGCGCTAATCCATTGTTAGCACGCATTGGCGCGCTTT
>DASQPM010000451.1:0-3368 GCA_035643935.1 Pyrinomonadaceae bacterium
ATTATCGATCCGGCCCACGTAGACCAGATTGCCTTCGTCATTGAAGCGAGCGAGGTCGCCGGTGCGGTAGAGTCGCCCGCGCCGGTTTCTGCTGAAAGGGTCCAGGATGAAGCGCTCATCTGTGAGTTGTTTGCGATTGAGATAGCCCAGGCCAACGCCGTCGCCGCCAATGTAGAGCTCGCCGGTGGCTCCCTTCTCTACCGGCTGCGCCGATTCATCGAGCACATAGAGTTGCGAATTCGCCACTGGCGTCCCGATCGGTACCGGACCCGTATCGGCATCTTCTTCCGTGACCTCATAAACGCAGCAGCCTACCACCGTCTCGGTTGGTCCATATTCATTTATCAGCCGGGTCAACGGCGCGTGGGCTCGCCAGAAGGCGAGACTTTCCATGTGTAAAGCTTCACCGCCGATCACCAGCGCGCGCACGCGGCCGCGCAGTTGCTCGGCGGGCATCAACTCTGCAAGCGCCCTAAGGTGCGCCGGCGTGATTTTTACAAGGCTATAATTCTCGCGCGCCAACAAAGCCTCGACCAAATTCTCAATGCCATCAGCGACAAGGAAAATGCTGCGACCTACCAGCAATGGCGCAAAAAGACTGGTGATGGTCAAGTCAAAGGAGAACGACGAGTGCACCGGCGCGCCGCAGCCTGCTGCTACTTCGTACGTTTCCGTTGCCCAGGTTAAATAGTTAACCAGCCCGCGATGATGAATCATCACTCCTTTGGGTTTGCCGGTTGAACCCGAAGTATAGATGACGTAAGCGAGGTTCGCCGGGGTGGCCCATCCAGCAGGATTGTCTTTCCGTTCCTTGGCGATCACGTCCCAGTCAGTATCGAGCGAAAGCCGCGGCCCGTTGTGCGGCGGAAGTTGATCCAGTAGGTTCGATTGCGTGAGCAGGACGAATACGTTGGCGTCCCGCAGCATGAACGCTAGCCGATCCGCCGGGTAGGAGGGATCCATCGGCAGATAAGCAGCGCCGGCCTTTAACACACCAAGGATGCCGACGATCATTTCCAGCGAACGATCGACACACAAACCGACCAGCGAATCCGGACCAGTGCCAAAGCGCCGGAGAAAACGTGCGAGTTGATTCGCTCGTTCGTTCAGCTCGGCATAAGTAAGTTGGCGATCGTTTGCGACTACAGCAATTGCCGTGGGAGTGCGTTCAGCCTGCGCTTCGAAAAGCTCGTGAACGCACTTGTCGTAGGGGTAAGCGCGGGCCGTATTATTAAATTCCGCCAACAATTGCCGGTGTGGCAGTTTCCCGCCGGTTATCTTTTCTCTGATATTGAGTATCTCTTGAACGAGAGTTGCCATAGTTGTTTGCTTTTTGACAGCCGCTCAGGCTGCGCTCAAATATTGCTCAAAATTTCGTGACGCGCCGCACGCGTGAACACCGGTTGATTAGGCTCCGCCATGCCGACAACCACTTTACGTTCGCCGACAAATGGCTTGCGGCCATGCGCGGTAAGCATGTTGTCGAGTAACAACACATCACCTTCGTGCCAGGGAAAAACAATCGAGTGCTGGTCACAGACGCGAGCAATTTCGTCGATCATTTCTGCATCGATGCTCGAACCGTCGGCAAAATAAACGTTGCGCGGCAAATTCTGTTCGCCCAATGCCAACAGCAGCCATTCACGAACTTCCAACGGCAGTCTGGAAACGTGAAACAAATGCGCCTGGTTAAACCAAACCATTTCACCGGTGCGCGGATGACGTTCAACCACCTGACAAACCTGGCGCGTGCGCAATTGATCGTCGGCAAGCCATTCAAATTCCATATCGGACTTTTGACAGAAATCTTCGACCACAGCCTTGCTCGATGTCTGAAAGACTTCCTGCCAGGGAAGATCGAGTCCAATGCCATAATTGCGCACATACATCAAACCTTTGCGCACAAAGCAGTCGCAAATTTCCGGCGAAATGGCCTTGAATATTTTCCGGCTGTCAGCAATTGGAGTCGCACCGCCCTGTTTGGCCACCAGCATTGAAAAAAACCACAGCTTCATGGGCCAACTTCGCGAATAAGAATTCTCGTTGTGCAACGGAATAGACTGGTGCGCCGGGTATTCTGTCGATGAATAAATCTTGCCGGAAACCAGTGAGCGCGGCGTCGAGCGGTAGGAGTAGTTGAGCAACGGGCCCGAGAGTTCTTCAATCAGCCGTTCGAATTCCGCGACCTCCGCAAGGCCAAAGCCACGAAAGAGAATGGCGCCATGTTGCAGCAGCGTGAGATCGATGAAGCCGGCATTGCTCTTTGCCCACTCAATCAGATCCAAGCCTCGAGTGCCAGGGCGCAAAACTAACGGCAACGGACTGTTGGGTCGCAGAAACCCGAGATTGACTTCTTGCGGCGACGTGGCGTCTACCGAAAATGCAGCGGAACTTGTGCTCATAGGTTGTCTCAACTCGCTTTCGGAACGAGCCTCAAGCTCTTTCCACACTCACGCCCGTATCAGTTGATTGGTAATAGATAAAAAGTCTCAAAAGCATGCACTTGCCAGAATTCATTGTCGCCCGCCCGTTTCACCCACCTCAATTTGACGATGTGCCCGATCCAGGCAACCCCGCAATTTATCCGCGAGCGTGTGCACGTGCGGCTCTTTCACCAGATCAAGGTGATTGCCAGAGACGCGAATTTTCTTCAGTTCACCAGCGACCAGACCCTGCCAGCCTTCTTCAACATCAAAGGCGGCCGTGCGATCGTCGCTCGCCAGGAATAACGTCGCGCGGCCGGGATAAACCTGCGGCATATAGTCTTTAACGGCGGCGAAGTTAAGCTCTTCAATATTTCGCAAAACAGCAGGCAGACGACGGCCGATTCGTTGATACAACTTGAAGGCGCGTCGATAAATTTTATGTTTCGTCTTGGCCGGCGCGAATTTCAGTTTGGCGGTAAGGTACGACAGTTTCTCGTGCCCTCTCAGTTGCTGCAGGTTCTGCCGGTGCGTTTGAATCTTCCTGGCAAAACGTACTGCACGCTGTCGAAACGATCCGGAACCGGGCAGCAATTTGAAATAGCCCGCCGGATAAGCGTCAAGCAATGCCAGCAGGTCAACTTGTTCGCCCTGCGCTGTTAATTGGCAAGCCATTTCAAACGCAACGGTGCCGCCGGACGATCTGCCGCCAATCAGATATGGACCTTCAGGCTGCACCTCGCGCATTTCACGGATGTAGTGCGCCGCCATTTCTTTAATCTTGGTATGCGGCGGTTGACTGCCATCAAGGCCCAACGCCTGAAATCCATAGAAAGGTTGATCCGCTCCTAGCAATTGAGCGAGCGCGTGATACTCCAGAACGTTGCCGCCGGCGGCGTGCACACAAAAGAACGGCCGGCGATTGCCACCGCTTTGCAGCAACAC
>DASQPM010000452.1:0-4217 GCA_035643935.1 Pyrinomonadaceae bacterium
CCGGATCTCAATATCTGTCCTGCAATATGCTTTCCCGCTGGTGTCTTGGGTAAGCCGGCAGAAAGTTTGACAATGCGTACCGCGAAATCGATCAGTCGTTCGTCGAGTTCGTCAGCTCGCATTTGATGGCTCTTCTTGGAGAATGCTCTAGCCTTTTCAGCCCTCCCTCACTGGCGGGCTACTGCCCGGAAGCGCTGACTTTCTGCCACTGCTCACTGCTCACTGCTCACTGCTCACCGCTCACTGCCCAGTGCTCACTGCCCAGTGCTCACTGCTTACTGCCCACTATTCGCTGCTCAAGCGCGCGCAAAGTCGATGAAGCCGCGTTCGGGATCGGTAGACAACAACCGCACGCGTGTCTTGTCGCCGACGCGCAAGCCTTGTTCGCCGCGCAACACGCGGCCATCAACAGGCGGGTTGATGATGCGCGCGTAAGTTCCCTTCTCTGACACGCCGGTAACAATCGCATCAAACTGTTGCCCGATTTGATTGCGCAACAACAATGCGGCCGCAACCTTCCGCATTTTTCGTTGTACCTTGCGCGCGGCGTCCTCGCGCTCAGTGCAGCGCTGGGCAATCGCTTTCAATTCATTACCCTGATACGGCGGCGATTGATTCCCGAGCGCTGCCTTTACCAATCGTTGCGTCACTAAATCCGCGTAACGGCGGTTCGGGGCTGTTGAATGCGTGTAGTCGTCGACGGCAAGACCAAAATGTCCTTCGCCCGGCTCGCCCGGCATTTGCACTTCGTACTCGCCCGGACCAAGTGACTTAACAACTGCCAGCGAAAGATCCGGAAAATGAACCGGATCGGCAACCTTGCGGCGCGACAGGAAGTCGGCCAGGGAGCGCGAATCCGGCGTCGCCGGCAACCGCTCTCCAACTTCCGCCGCAATCTCTACGATGCGCGACCAGTATCTCGGTACCCGAACTATGCGGCGCAGCGATGGAACACCTTTGTCTTCCAGAAACTTTGCCATGGCCACGTTTGCACCGATCATAAAATTTGCAATCAAGTCGCGGGCAGCGTTTTGCTCGGTCACTGCCAGCTCCACCACACGCCCGCTGTCGTCCACTACCGGCGTCGACTGGATCGTTCCCAATTCGATCGCACCCTGCTCTTTTCTTAGCTCGCCGAGATGTTGTGCTGTCTGGTGCTGCAACTTTAGCTGTTCTTCAAGTCCCGCCACTGCCTTCACTACATCGGGCGTCGCACTGTTGCCGTCGAGCCAGGCGCCAATGATTTCATACGAGAGCTTGGCATGGTTTCTCAGACTCGCGGGATAAAAGTCTGTGGCTTTCACGGTGCCGTCAGAAGCGACAACCATCTCAGTCACGATTCCGCGCCGGTCCTCATCCGCAACCAGCGAGGTCAAATCCGTTGACAATTCCTCCGGCAGCATCGCGAAAGTCTTCACGCCGGTATAAACGGAAGTGCAGTTTTGTTCGGCGCGCTTATCGATGGCCGAACCTTTTGAAACAAGGGCATCAACGTCGGCAATGCCGATCAACAAGCGTATTTCGCCGGACGGCAAAGTTTCCGCATACTCCACCTGATCGAGGTCGCGCGACTTCGCATCGTCAATCGACGACCAAAGCAGCTCGCGCAGGTCCTTAATGCTGGAATCGGCTGCGAGATCACGGGACTTCGCGTCCGCGATGCGAACTTCGTCCTGAACTGCGTGGTTAAAGTCGGGTTCAAAGCCGGCATCGATCATCGTCTGACGAGCGATGGCATAGAGGTCTGGTTGATGGTGCGCAGATTGTTTACTCATGCGTTGGGGAAGTATAGCCGAAAGACATTCCGAAACGCTTCTCAACCGAAAATTTGGTCGTGGGCCAGTTTAGCTGCAAATGTCCGATAAACTTTAGGAGACTCTGATCAAGTGTAAGTGACAACACTCTTTGGAGTGCGCTGGCCTGGCAGCGCTTTGGCCAGTCGCGGCCTGTCACGACCACGCCTGCTTGAGTTGATTCAACGCGGCGACTAGTCGCCGCGGACCAAAGCGGCGCCGGGCCGCCGCACTCCAAGGAGTTGACCACTTCATCAGACCTTCCTTTAGTTTGTCGCGGTGTTACGACAAGCTAAAGCTTATCGGACATCGAACTGACCATACCGAAATCTTGCTGCATCAACCCGGCGACCGCTATTGGTTTCCAATGCTTTCGACTACCATGAACGCCCGTGAAGGTTGAAGTGATCGTCAACGCCAACTCAGGCACTGGAGAAAATCCTGCGCTCGCAGAACGACTGAACGAACTGTTTAATCGCGACGGCCTGGTTGCGCATGTTGCGCTGGCGAAACGCGGTCACGAAATAATCGAACTTGCCAGGCAAGCCGCTCTTGGCGATGCGGACGTGGTTGTCGCCGGCGGCGGCGACGGCACAATCAACTCTGTCATTTCACAACTTCTCAATACAAAAAAGACGCTTGGCGTTCTACCTTTGGGGACGATGAATCATTTCGCCAAGGACCTGCACATCCCGCTCGAGCTTGAGGCTGCGGTTGAAACAATCATCGATGGTCACATAGCAAACGTCGACCTCGGCGAAGTTAATGGACACGTCTTCGTCAACAATTCCAGCCTCGGCCTTTACCCGAGCATCGTTCGCGAACGCGAGAAGCAGCAACGGCTGGGTTGGGGTAAATGGCCGGCATACGTTTGGGCTGCGGTTGCGGTGCTGCGCCGGTATCCCTTTCTTGATATTCGTTTGAACATCGATGGAAAAGCGTTTTCTCGTCGCACACCTTTTGTTTTCATCGGCAACAACGAATATGAGATGGAGACTCTGAACATTGGCGGCCGTTCGTGTCTCAACGCCGGCGAGCTCAGTCTTTACCTCACGAATAGGACTGGGCGCCTGGGCCTGGTTCGGCTGGCACTGCGCGCAATGTTTGGCGGCCTGCGTCAGGAGCGAGATTTTCTGGCGATGCGTACCACAGAGATTTGGATAAGCACGAAACACAAGCGCGTGCGCGTGGCGCTTGACGGCGAGGTCATGATCATGGAGCCGCCGCTTCATTATCGAGTTTTGCTGGGCAGGCTGCGTGTCCTGGCGCCGGTAAATAATCAACCACCCGCGGCCGCAGAATAATGCGATCCATCGTCCACCTTTCTGATATTCATTTCGGTCGCGTCGACGCGGCGGTGGTTGGTCCATTGATCGAAACGATCAATAAAATCGCACCTGATGTAGTGGCTGTTTCTGGAGACTTAACACAGCGTGCCCGCGCGCATCAGTTCAAGCAGGCACGCGCTTTTCTCGATTCACTGCCACGGCCGCAGATTGTCGTTCCCGGTAATCACGATGTTCCGCTGCACAATGTTTTAGCGCGGTTTGCGCAGCCGCTCCGGAAATATCGCCGCTACATCACCAGCGACTTACGACCTTTCCACTATGACGCGGAGATCGCGGTGCTGGGCGTCAATACAGCACGCTCGTTCACGATTAAAGGCGGTCGAATAAATCAACAACAGGTTGACTGGATGCGCGAGCGGCTTTGTGCTTTTGATCCTCAAGTCGTCAAGATCGTGGTTACTCATCATCCATTCGATCTGCCGGAAGGTCACGACGAACGCAACCTGGTGGGCCGCGCGCGCATGGCGATGGAGGGCCTGGCAGGCTGTGGCGCCGACGTTTTTCTGGCCGGCCACCTGCACGTTAGCCATACGACGCACAGCGCCCGACGTTACAAAATTAAGGGGCACTCGGCCCTCGTGGTCCAGGCTGGAACTGCAACGTCGGATCGCGGGCGCGGTGAGGCAAACTCGTTCAACGTAATTCGCGTCGAGCGCCCGAATATCTCTATCGAGCGATTGGAATGGCAACCCGGGCGCGGCTCGTTTATAACGGCTGGGACTGAAAACTTTCGTCACACGCCCGATGGTTGGAGTCGAGTGGTGGAAACCTAAGAACATCCGTGACCAGCTTTGCTCTAAAAGGCCTTTGTTCGTGCCGCTTCGGCTTTGCCGCCTGATGTGCGGCGGTGGCTATGCCCCGCCGTAGCGTACCATTTCCCTTTTGGGCTATACCCTTGGTGCGGTCTTTGGCCTAATAAATCCGAAGGGCTAAGACCGGAACAAGGGCATAGCCCGAAATAATCTGGCTGCTGTCGGCGGGGCATAGCCACCGCCGCACATCAGGCGGCAAAGCCGAATCTGAGATGGTCCATGACTTTTGAGGCAAAGCCGCGGCGATTAAGAGTTGGAAATTA
>DASQPM010000453.1:0-2577 GCA_035643935.1 Pyrinomonadaceae bacterium
AGTCGCTGCGCTTACTGCGCTCCAAGGCCTTCGCGATAAAGGAAAGATTCAATCCGGCCAGAAAGTCTTGATCAATGGTGCTTCGGGAGGCGTCGGAACTTTCGCGGTCCAAAATGCGAAATCATTTGGCGCGGACGTGACCGCCGTCTGTAGCACACGCAATCTGGATCTTGTCCGTTCAATCGGTGCAGACCACGTGATTGATTACACGAAAGAGGATTTCACCAAAACCGATCAACGCTACGACCTGATCTTCGACCTCATTGGAAACCATTCGTTCTCGGAACGCCGACGCATTTTGAACCCAAATGGGATTTGCGTCATGGCTGGGCTCGGAGGAGCAGGGTGGCACGATGGCGTGGCGACAGGTTTGATTGGCGAACTCAACGCGTATGTATGTTCGCGCTTCGTTAGCCAAAAATTTATCAGCTACATCGCACAATTTAATAAGAAGGACATGACGATCCTGGCCGATCTCATGCAATCGGGGAAGATGACGCCTGTTATCGACAGGACTTACAAGTTCAGTGATGTCCCGGAGGCGCTTCGTTACCTCGAACAAGGGCACGCCCGCGGGAAAGTCGTCATAGCGGTTGAATAACAACTTACGTAGCCCCTGCCTGATAATAAAAAGAGAAATTCCATGCACCCACTCAAGAAAGCCGCCCGCATCGCCGGCGCGGTGTATTTGTCGCTCGTCCTGATTGCGCCATTCGCGATGCTTTATGTTCCGGGCAAACTCATCGTACGCGGCAACGCCGCCGCCACGGCTGACAATATTCTGGCACACGAAACGATGTTTCGATTGTCGATCTTCGGTGATCTGATTGGGCACGTAATTTTTATCTGCCTCGCGATCGCTCTGTATCGTTTGCTTAGCAGCGTAAACAACACATGGGCACTGCTGATGGTAAGCTTCGTTTTAGTGTCCGCAGCGGTTGGCTTCCTGAATGCACTGAACAATATCGCGGCAGTTATTCTTTTTCGTGGCGGCGAATTTTTGACCGCATTCGATAAACCGCAACGTGACGCACTCGCTATGCTGTTCGTCCGATTGCACAATCAGGGAGAGTTCATCAGTGAGATTTTCTGGGGCATATGGCTGTTTCCTTTCGGCTTGCTTGTCTTTCGCTCCGGTTTCCTGCCCCGCTTGCTGGGCGTTTGGCTGATCACCGCCTGCTTCGCCTGGATTGCGCTTAGCATTACGGCGCAATTCTTCCCGTATAATTACGAAACCGCCTTCGCCTGGTTGCAACCGGCGTTCTTCGCCGAAATGGCAATCATGCTTTGGCTCCTGATCAGAGGCGCGAAGGTACCGCCGCTCGAGCACGCCACAGTCCAGATGAAGACGGCATGAACACGATCGACAATTCGCAACGAACAGCCGCGAAAATCGCAGGAGTTACAGGCCTGCTCGCCGTAGCGATTGTCGTCTTTGGGAATTACGTATTGCTTAGCCCGCTAATCGTCCCGCGCGATGCTGCAGAAACGGCTCGGAACATCTTGGCGCACCAAACGCAGGCGAGAGTGGCGCTTATTTGTTTTCTGCTGTACAGCGCAAATGTCGTTGTCCTACTCGCAGCGCTTTATGTGATTCTTAGGCCAGTTGATCGGATCCTCGCACTGATAGGAGCGCTGTTCCGTCTCGTATTCGGGGTGTTATGGCTCCTTTCGACACTTAATCTGCTTAGCTCGCTGCGATTGCTCGGAACCGCACCCTACCTTCAAGTATTCCAACCAGACCACGTGCAAGCCTTGGCCAGGCTGCAGATCGCGGCGAATTTCGACGATTACTACATCGGTCTGCCTTTTTTCGGATTGGCCGCGACCATTTGCGCGTACCTATGGCTCAAGTCCGGATACATTCCCAAAGCGCTGGCTGCTTTCGGTCTGCTTTCATCGGCATGGTGCGTGATCTGCGCCTTTATTTTCCTGGTTTTCCCAAACTTCAACAAAGTCGTTAATGACTACTGGTTCGATTCGCCGATGGCCATTTTTGAACTCGTAGTCAGTCTTTGGCTTTTGTTTAAAGGAATCGGAGCATCAACTCGTAGCAAACCGAATCGCTTCGGATCTCGTTCAACTACGTCCGCGTCGTTGCGGTTACCCCTGTTTTTTTAGCTCGATGAAATTAAAACGCTTCTCTGCGGCACGAGCGAAAGTCGTGATCAATTTGAAATAACAACAAACCTAAACAAAACGGAGCTCATGAAAATACTCAGCATTATTAGCACCTGTTCATTCTTGCTTGCTAACTTGATTTTTGCATCTTCTTTGCAGGAACAAAACAAAGCACTCGCAAAACGTGCATTCGAGGAACTCCTCAGCAAAGGACGCTTTGAACTCGCTGAACAACTTTATGCCAAAGACTTCGTCAACCACGGGATCCATCGAGATATCCGCTTGGAGGAAGACCAGGCGGCTTTGAAAGGCTGGCACCAGGCGTTTCCTGATCTATCTATCGTACCCGAGAAGTTGATGGCCGACGGTGACCTGGTCGCGGTGTATTGGATTGCGCGCGGCACCAACACCGGCGCAGGTAACGGCTTACCCGCCACCGGAAAGAAAGCGGAACAG
>DASQPM010000454.1:0-14271 GCA_035643935.1 Pyrinomonadaceae bacterium
ATCTTTCTATCTGTTCTTACCTTGATCGTCTTTTTTATCCTCCGCGATCGTTTCCGTCACAAACGAGAAGCCAACCTTAGCTAGTCCAAAACTCCTCAGTTCCTTGTTTGCAATCGCCTTTGGGGCTGTGATAGGGTCGCCCTTCTTTGCAGCACCGGCCGAACAAATTTCATCCAGATTTATTGAATTTTCTTTGTTCGCTGCAATCAAGCAGGGTCAAAAAACAAACCTCGTAAAAGAATAAGTCCCGTACAAGCCGCCTTTTTGGAGGGGCTGTGCGTTTTTCACAGCCGCGCCGGGCATTTGGTTTCTTCCGCCTGCGCGACCGGAGACACATTCATGGCCAGAGACGACCGTTTTTATGCGTTCATAATCGCTCATACCCCCCGCTCCAGCGCTCAAATTCGTAGATTCTGTGTGGAAAAACGCTCGCTTAGAATTCTTGCGCTCATTGTCGCGACCGCTTTTGGTGGCTCGCTCTATGGCTTTTATGGGCTGACACAGCAAGCCGCCCATTTGCGCGTCGAGATGGAAAATCAACGATTGCGCGCCGAAAACGAAAAGCAGCGCAGGGAATTGAACGAACTGAATAATCGCGTTGAAGCCGTCGAAGACACCTCG
This sequence comes from Pyrinomonadaceae bacterium, assembly GCA_035643935.1. Classification (GTDB taxonomy): domain Bacteria; phylum Acidobacteriota; class Blastocatellia; order Pyrinomonadales; family Pyrinomonadaceae; genus PSRF01. The sequence goes on from DASQPM010000454.1 coordinate 622, forward strand.
CGCAAGCTTGCCGAAAAGTCCGGCGTTGTTAACGACCAGGCGGCGCTTCCCGGCACCGGCGGTCCGGCATTGCCACTTGATGAAAGCGGTTTAGCAGCGCTTTCCGGCAAAATGAGCCGGCTCGAACGTAAAATGCGAGCTTACGAAACTGTCTTGCGAGAACGTGGTTACACACCTTCTGTCTGGCCGGTGATTGGCAAGTTGGAAAGCGGATTTGGCGGAAGGAGAAATCCTTTTGGTGGCAGTTCTTACGAATTTCATTCGGGACAAGACATCGACGCGGCCCCTGGTGATCCGGTAGTCGCCGGTGCCAGCGGCACTATTACCTTTGTTGGTTGGCAAAATGGTTACGGCCAACTGATCGTCATCGATCATGGGGGTGGTTTGACAACTCGTTACGGCCACCTTTCGCATATCGATGTTGCTCCGGGCCAGTGGGTCAAACGCAGTCAGTTTATTGGCCGGGTAGGCTCGACCGGACGATCTACTGGGCCGCATCTTCACTACGAGGTTCGCATCGACGATGAGGCGGTGGATCCATTGCCGTACCTGCTCACCAGCGCAATACATTAGGTTTTTTGTCTTGACACGTGAATTTGCTTTCAATTAGTATGCGCCGCATTCAGAGAAAGCCTCTGCATTAGTTCCTAAGTTTTTCGCGATACAAGCTTTACAGCAATGTGTTTTGTAGTAAGCCCCCGTTAGTGTGCATGATGAATCGCGCCGAAAGCGCTATTCACCATGCATTTTTTGATTGTGCCTCCGTATTCGCTCAAAAGGCGCGTCCGGCTCACAAGCTTTAACCAGGTAGCGCGAAGGCCCCAAGGCTCTCGCCCCGTTTTACCGAATCGTTAGGAGGATTCGTGTTATGTCTAGAATAACCGGTAAGGTCAAGTGGTTTAACAATTCGAAGGGCTACGGCTTCATCGAACAGCCAGGCTCTTCAGACATCTTTGTTCACTATAGCGCCATTCAAGGAGACGGCTTCAAGACCCTCGAAGAGGGCCAGGAAGTTGAATTCGAGGTGACGCAGGGCCCCAAAGGCCCGCAGGCTGAGAAAGTGATTAAGATGTAAGTCTCCCCGGCTTGCTCTAGCAACGCCACTGACCGCTTCCGGTCTTTCGGTCCGGTAAGCGCCAAAAGGAAAGGCAACCAACGCTTGGTTGCCTTTTTCTGTTTCTAATATCGTTTAACTTTGCTCTAGCCTTTTTCTCCCCGAGCCTTAAAACTCACGTGACCACCCTCGACATCAATTGAGAAAAAAACCTTTTTGCATCCCAGGCGCTCTTTGAGCCCATCAGCCTGCGAGGCTATCAAACGATGAAAACGCGGAAACGAGAAGTCTTCAACGGGCTCGCCGCAAACTTTCTTTGCTTCCATTAGCACACTATAAAGATTCTTTACCAATTCCACATCTTTATGTGCGTCGTCGCAAACGAAGTCTGTTCTCCTGAAGCCATCGACCGCTTGCTGCTTAGCCTGGGCCCTGGCGGCCACTACAGCGTCGCGGCCTTCTTCACGTCCCTGCATTGTACGCCGCCACAGGTCGCGGAAAGCGTTGTAGCGCGAAGCCAGAGAACCGTAGCGATATCGCTGCGCATAGCTCAAGGTCCGATCATCGCCCAGTCGTTTGATCACGGTTTCCACGCGACCCTTTGTATCGTAAGGAGGACGCTTTGAGGCGCCATTGAAGAAGACATCAAATTCGATTTTCAAACGGCGAATGTCTTCCTCAAGCCGCGTCAGTTGGTCATCGATCGAGGGTTCAACCTCACCGGTGAATCTGGTCTTAGATCTTAATTGGGAACGGAAAAGTTTGTTATCGCTCTTTGCCAATGGATGAATTCTCCTTGAGAGGTCGGAAACGGGCGGGACGCGCTGAACCAGACGCGCTAAGATGAGTCTAGGCGTTTCAAAAGCGACGTGTCAATAATTATGTCGAAGAATCCTTCTTTTTCTGGAGATTCGTTATGGACCAATGTCGTTTGCCAGCCAACTAAACAACGGCTATCCTACGAAATCACCAGGCAATTTCTTTGCTATGTCTAATCCAGCCACTGCCAGTTTGCGTGCGATCCCTTCGGTTGATCAATTACTTCGGTCCGACGCTGCCCTCGAGCTTCGCCAAGCGGTCGGCGTTCAGCGGCTTACCGTTATTGCTCGCGAAATCACTGACCAGATGCGTACGCAAATTGAGTCTGGCGCGCTAAGAGGTAGATCGAAGGAAGCGTTGCTCGCGGAGGGAATTCAACAGTTGCACAAGGCCGGCGCACATGAAGCGCTGGCTGGCTTCAGTCGTGTAATAAACGCGACTGGTGTGATCCTGCATACTAACCTGGGACGCGCTCCCCTTTCTGCGGCTGCCAGGACGGCAGTTGCAAACGAGGCAGCCGGGTACTGCACGCTCGAGTACGATCTGAGCACGGGCGAACGTGGCAAGCGCGGCGGCCGCGCGGAAGAATTGCTGGTCCAACTAACGGGTGCCGAGGCCGCGCTGATTGTCAATAACTGCGCCTCGGCAGCGTTGCTGATTCTCACAGTGCTGGCGCACGACGGCGAGACGATTGTGTCCCGCGGTGAGCTCGTAGAAATTGGCGGCGACTTTCGCGTGCCGGACGTAATGGCAACCTCCGGCACGCGCCTGATTGAAGTCGGCACCACAAATCGCACCCGGCTCGAGGATTATCGTCAAGCGATCAATGAAAACACGCGTCTGCTGATGCGGGTGCATCCCTCAAACTATCGCATTGTTGGCTTCACTACTTCACCCGATCTCACTACTCTTTCGTCACTAGCACATGAAGCTGGGTTATTTCTTTATGAAGATGCCGGTTCAGGAGCAATCGCGGATCTCACAACATATGGGTTGGGCGATGAGCCAATCATCAGCGAGTCTTTAGCCGCGGGCGCAGATGTCGTTACCTTCAGCGGTGACAAGTTGTTGGGCGGGCCACAGGCGGGGTTAATTGTCGGTCGCAGCAAAATCATCGAACGCCTCCGCAGTAATTCGCTTTATCGGGCGTTGCGTGCTGATAAATTGTGCCTCGCAGCCTTGGAAGCGACGCTCGATGCGCATCGGCGCGGCGCACTCGACGAAATTCCCACCTTACACATGTTATCGCTAAGCGCCGAGGTGATTGAGAAGCGGGCGCGCAACTTGATCCAGCGTTTGGAAGAAGCTGGTTCTTCAGGTTTGAAAGCCAAAATAATTGAAGGCCACTCGGCCGTCGGCGGCGGCTCGGGTCCAAACGTACACCCGTCGACGGCACTGGTCGCATTAGATCATGAATCACTGAACGCCAACGAGGTAGAGAGTAGACTGCGAGCTGCTTCCCCTCCCGTCATCAGCCGAATCGCGGATGGGCATGTCTTGCTGGACTTGCGCACCGTCGATATTTCCGACGAATCGGAGCTGATGACGGCCTTGAAGTCCCTGAAACGCTAGATTTTCCCGCCAAAATCTCTACGTTTGTACTAGATAAGCCGCGGCCAACAATGTATAATCAACCAAGCTTTGCTCCCACGGCAAAGCTTACCCAACGAGCCTAATCCATACTCTCGCGACTAGTCCGCATCCACCTTGCTAGTTTCTTACTTCAAATCTGTTTCGACTAACTGTGCAATTGCTGCGTTCTCTGCGGCGATTGGTTTCGGCCTGGTGTGGAGCGGCGCCGCCTCGCCATTCCAAAACCTGCTTCTCATCACGCCGACGAACCAAAGTCCATTGCCGTTGTTTGCTAACTTTTGGGTCGGCGTTGTCACGATAGTCGCAGCGGCTTTCCTTGTCGCTACAGTCATTGACTACTTTGGAGTGCGGCGCCCTTTGATTTACGTCACTGGTACGCTTCTGGGTCTTGGAATTGTTGGTCCTGCTGTCTCATGGTTTTTTTTGCGAGACATTATGTTTGTTCCGCTCTTTGTTGCGGTCTTGCTAAGCGTGGCGGGAGTGCAATTCAACCGGCTGCGACGACAAGCCAACGAGTTAACGGAAAAGTTGATTGCATCTTCATGGAGAACGGGATCGCAATCCAGCGAAGGGAACCACAGATTAATCAGCGGATTGAAACTGTTGGACACTGTGTTATCACCAACCGAAGCGGTTGTCTTCCGTCGCGATGCCGATGGCCGGCTCACTTCATCAGCTCGCCTACGGGCCGCGAGTGGAATCAATCCTGAGGCTGAACGAAATTCTGTCTGGCGAGAAGGCGTGAAACTGTGCGAACGCGCAATGGCGACTCGTGAAATCGTAGTCGAAAAGGTCGGACTGGATGAACCTGCTACAAATATTGCGCTTCCGCTCCGTCATGAAGGCAGAACGGTGGGCGTACTCCTAATTCGTACGAGTCAGGAATTTGATGACGGTGATCGCGCTTTGCTGCTCGCGGTTGGCGGACAGTTGGCGCGCAACCTGCAACGCGAATACGTTACAAAAACCAGACGCAGTGCGGGCCTGTTGGATTTTCTTTCCGTGACTGCCTCGCGCAAACGACTCGACTCACTTTACCTACTCAACAGCGCCCTGCTGGAACAGCGTGTTGGCATCAATGCGCTGGCGGAAATTGGCGACGGCGTGGCATTGGCTTATCTCGACGGCCGCATAGCCTATGCAAACGAAGGGCTGCGAAATTTGGTTGGATTGGTGGGCACAGATATCATCGGCCTAAGCATTTTTGATCTGCTTGATAAGCTTCGCACGGATGTATTCGACGAGCCGGCGATTGCTGTGCGACGAGTGCTGCAAACCGGTCAAGCTTATGAAAGTGAGCTACAGAATACCGAACGCAACGAGACGCTGGGCTTGCGCATCTCGCTGGTGCTCGACGATTCAAAGAAGAGCCAAAAAACACCCCAGCCACTTTGTCTGGCGGTTGTCATCAAAGACCTCACGCGAATTAAAGAGTATGAGCAACTGAAGAGTGACATGATTTCTTTGATGTCGCATGAGTTACGCACGCCACTGACTAGTATCAACGGCTTTGCAGAATTGTTGGCGGCGGACGAGCAGTTGCCCGAACAGGCAAAGGAGTTTGTCACTATCATCGCCAACGAGGCGCAACGCCTTTCGCGAATGATCAATACGTTCCTGGCAGTGACAAAGCTGCAACGCAAGGACAAGCAGGAAGTTTTGAAAATCCCTCTTCGTCTGGACGAAGTCGTCAAGGAAACGATCGCTACGTTGCAGCCCGTGGCAAAGAAGCGGCGCATCCGCCTCGTGGAACAACCAACCGAACGCTTGCCGCCGGTGGCTGCCGACAAGAGCATGATCACGCAGGCGGTCAAGAACCTCGTGAGCAATGCGATCAAGTACAGTCCCGAGCGCACCACGGTTATCCTCTCAACCGCGCTGGAAGCTGAAGCGGTGCGATTAAGTGTGGAGGACCGCGGTTACGGAATTCCCACGGAGGCAAAAGACAAGGTTTGGGAAAAGTTTTATCGCGTGGTGCGCGAAGGACAGGAAAAAGACGAAGAGTCCACCGGCCTGGGTTTATCGTTCGTGCGCGAAGTGGTCGAACAACACGGCGGCACTGTCGGACTCGAATCAGAAGTTGGCCGCGGATCGAAGTTCAGTTTCACTTTGCCCCGCCTCTAGCTACGGCTTGTTGATTGTTCCGCGACATGAAGGTGCGCCACAGATGCACCTTTTTTTATTTGAGTGCAGCGTTGATTCGTAGTCGATCGTGATTTCCTCGCCCGGCCCTATGTCTCGCAGCGCGATAAACAGAATGTGTCCGTAAAGGATTTTCATGAAGGCGTTTGGTTCGCACGAGTGATTGATGTAATGCGTGCCGTTGCCGCCACGGCTGCCGTCCAGGCTCCAGCGATTATTGATCGCGCAGATACGTAATTTACGGCGCGAAGCTCTCCGGTTCGCTTCCGCGTTCGTGATCTTTTGCCCAGTGTACTCCGCGATTTTTCGGCCGCGCTTAAAGGAAACGACGGAGAAGCAGCCTTTACCCTCAATTGCGGATTTTTTAATTGCCAACCCTGGCGCCAGCTTGAGCTTCATTTGTTTTGGTAACTGTAACGCAAAAAAAAGGCCGCCAGTGTTTGCTTGCACTGGCGGCCATGTTATTTCAGTACCAGGACGTATTTACTTTAACTTAAAACTCCGCGCGATTGAATCCGTCTGATTGCGGATGCGCGCTAGTTTGTCGCGCAAGCCGGTAAAGCGCAAAGCATAGATTGTGCGATTATCCGCTTGAAGATAATAGATGCGACCCATCATCGGTTTGCCTGCCTTGGTAAACTCGTAGGAAGCGGTCACGCCGTTTAGCCGGCCCGAGAATGGCTCCTGCTTGCCTTCAACAAATCCGGGAATGTATCTCAGCTTCTGGTCCTGATCGCGGTGGGCCAAATCCGAAGGCGTTGTAGCTATGTCAACAATCTCCTTGCGAATTTGCAAGTAACCATCCATGCGATCTCCATAAACGAACTCGGCACGCTCGTGCAACTCATCCGGCTCCGAGATTGATCGCCAAAGGCTGGAAGGAAGCTCAATAGAATATTCAACCTGATCGCTGGTATGTGCTTCCTGTGCCGACACGGTTACAGCACTTGCGCCGAGCAAGACCAAGACTAGAAAAGCTGTCAGGTGTTTCATTGGGTAATTCTCCGCTCTTTGCTTAATTTCGAGGTGGTTAGAAGGCGTTGCTATCCATTTTGGCATTAGCAATTGTCGAACATTCGGATGCCACAGAACTGTGTCTTCGTTGTCTGGCCGCTCGGCTATCGCGGGCATTAATCAATCTTTGGCTTGCCCCACGGTCTCACGTTGTATTGCGACCAAAGTTTCCAAACCCTTCGTCGCTAACGCCAACAAGCTGTCCATCTGTGCGCGTGAAAACGGCTCGCGCTCAGCCGTTCCCTGCACCTCGATAAAGCGACCGTCGCCGGTGCAAACCACGTTCATGTCAACTTCCGCTCGCGAGTCTTCGTCGTATTTCAGGTCGAGCAGCGGCGTGTTTTCCACTACGCCAACGCTGATGGCAGCCACTTCGTTGGTGATGATGTTACGTTGAATCTTTCCCGCCACCAACAACCGATTAACCGCCAGGGCAAATGCCACATAGGCGCCCGTTATGGCCGCCGTGCGCGTACCACCATCGGCCTGCAAGACATCACAGTCGAGCGTAATCGTGCGTTCACCCAACAACCGCATGTTAGCCGCTGCTCTGATACTGCGCCCGATCAGGCGTTGGATTTCATGTGTGCGGCCGGATGGACCACCACGTCCTATTTCGCGAGAAGTTCTTAGTTGAGTGGCACGCGGCAGCATTGAATACTCGGCAGTGATCCAGCCTTGTCCGCTGTTACGAAGAAATGGCGGTAATCGCTCTTCAACTGAAGCAGAACAAACAACCCGCGTTAGGCCCATCTCAATCAGCACGGAACCTTCCGCGTAAGGCAGAAAGCCAGATGTGATTTTTACCGGGCGCAACTCGTCGCAAGCGCGACCGTCAGTACGTGCGTAGCTCATCGTGCCCCCAAACTTCCACCGCCTCCAACACCGACGGCGCTGTTCCTAAGAACCGTTCTGCTACCTTTGCAAATCGTTCCGCCGCATCTGTAACGTAAAAGTGATCGAGATCATCGCAGAGCCGCCGTTCCTCTAGTTCGCGGGTTGTTTGTGAGGCACGAAGCTGTTTTGACTCCAACAGCGACTTTACTTCCTGAGCCGCTGCCTCTCCGGAATCGATTAGCGGAACATCGGTGCCAATAACCTCGCCAATCAACTGGCGCAAAATCGGATAATGCGTGCAGCCTAAAACCAATGCTCCTAAGTCTGCGTCGCGCAAATCCCGCAAATATTGTCCGGCGACGGATCGCGCTACGTCACTGTTGGCCCAGCCTTCTTCCGCGAGCGGCACAAACAAGGGACAGGCACGCTCAATCACCTTCGCACGGGGGTCGATGTTGTTAATCGCTTTTGCGTAGGCGCCGCTTTGCACGGTCGCTTCGGTGGCAATTACCGCGATCCTTTTACCACCTGCGATTCTCAACGCCGCGCGCGCGCCCGGCTCGATCACCCCGACGACTTGAATGTTTACTGTATTGCCAATAGCCGGCAGGGCCAGCGCCGACGCAGTATTGCAAGCGACTACCAGCAGTTTAATACCCTGCGCCTCAAGAAATTTTGCGTTCTCAATTCCATAGCGCTCGACGGTGGAAAGTGACTTGGTGCCGTAGGGCACACGAGCCGTATCGCCCAGATAAATAAAACGCTCTGCTGGCAATCGCTCATGCAATGCACGATAGACAGTCAGGCCACCAACGCCGCTGTCAAAGATTCCGATGGGAAGATTGGGATTCAATTAGAGATGGGTAGGACTGCGTTCTAATTGTAACTAAATGAAAATCTCTGCTACGGGCAGACGGAAACCGGGCACAAGATCGCCACCCGTCAGTTCGTCATCTTCTCTTAACACCGTCGCCTTGTCAGTTCCTTCATAGACCTTAATCGTTCGCGTTTTCGGATCGACTGTCCACACGATGCGCGCGCCCGCTGAGAGCCACCGCTGAACCTTTTGTTCCACCTTCTTCACGTTATCGCTGGGCGAGATCACTTCCACCACGAGGTCTGGCGCACCGAAACGATAACCTTTTGATATGCCGGCCCTCTCCACCCGATCTTTTCGTACAAATGCGACGTCAGCTCCTAACACCGTATCTGGGTTGCGTTCAATTTGAAAACCGGTCTCGGCGCCGTAAACCACTCCCAGGTTATTCTTTTTGACATGATAACCAAGTGGAACGCCTATATTCATTATCACAGCACCGTGCTCTTCACCCGGCAGAGTCATGGTGATTAGCTCTCCTTTCACCAACTCATGCCGGTAGGGGCTGTCCGGCAGGCGGAGAAGCTCTTCGGCAGTCATTAACTGAGTTGTGGTGCTCATTGTTTGCTAGTGCTAGAGCGACAAAAAGAGGGTGATGTGGTCATCTTAACATTGGAAATTTCGGATTGCGAATTTCACGGACCGTCCCGAGTCGGAACCTCTAATAATCCGAGATTCGAATTCCGAAATTCAAAGGTTGGTGGAGGCGCCGAGAATTGAACTCGGATCCAAGAGTCAACGCCGAAAAACTCTACATGCTTAGTCACTTCTCTTTCCTGGCTGACAAGCAACCAGATTTTCGCTTGATGCAGAGTAAGTGAAGTGACAAGACCGCTGCACAAGCTAGTCCGACTTTAGTCTCGCGCGAACCCACGGACCGAAGATTCGCGCCAGCTTATCTGAGTGACATCTCCCTCCGCGCGCATAAGCAACTTGCGGTGAGACGCTCACTGCTAATTAGGCAGCGAGAGCCAATTCATTGTTATTGGCAATTGTTTTTTCCCTACGCTTTTTAACGAGCTGCATAAGGTAGCCCGGCATGGCATCCGTCGGTCGCCAGAAACTCCTGTCGAAGCCTGTCGCCCCCATTTGCGACCGCGATTATAAAGCTTTAAGCCTGGAATGGGAAAAGCTCGATGTTTTCTGCGAGTTCTGCGTTAGCTCGCGCCGCACATCGAAGTCAAAACATTCCTGCGCTATAATTTGGCGCGTTGCACCAGATCGCCGAATTCACTGACTGTGGCTTCCCACGTTGTCCTTTGACTGCGGCCTGAAGCAACTTTTGTTTTGGAGAGGTCTTAATTCTATGGCTGATAAATTTCCCGGCTCAAAGTTGAAATCATATTCCCCAAAAGCAATCGTTAGCGCGCCGCCAGAACAGCGCCGCCACATCTTGCGGCGGTTTTGGCTGCCGGCAGTTCTCATTTTGGCGCTGGCAGCCGGCGGTTTGACCGGGATCATCGCTGCTTATGAACTCAACTATTCAAGAGCGGCGAACGAAGTTGCGGCTCTGGCTACTTATCGCCCGAGCGTAGTTACGCGCGTTTACGCCGACGACGGTGAAACTGTGATCGGCGAGTTCGCCCTCGAGAAACGCATTCCGCTGAAATATGAAGAGATTCCGCCGGTGATGAAGAATGCGATTCTCGCGGTAGAGGATGCGCGCTTTTATGATCACGTCGGCATCGATCCGATTCGCATCATCGGCGCAACCTGGAAAAATCTAACCAGTGACAAAGTCGAAGGCGGCTCAACGCTCACCCAGCAGCTTGCTAAGAATCTTTTCCTTTCCAAGGAACAAACGCTTAAACGAAAAATGAACGAGTGGGCGCTGGCCCTTCAAATCGAACGCTATTACACGAAGAACCAGATCATGGAGCTTTACGCCAATCACATTTTTCTGGGCGCGAACGCGTATGGCGTTGAAGCCGGCGCGGAAACATATTTCGGCAAACAAGCAAAGGACCTGACGATCGGTGAAGCAGCACTGCTCGCCGGCGTGCCCAAGGCCCCAAGCGAATACTCTCCAACTACAAATCCGACCAGAGCCAAAGAGCGCCGCGATCTAGTGCTGGATTTGATGGCGAAGAATGGTTTTGCAACTCAGGCCGAAGTCGATGCCGCTAAAGCCAAGCCGATTCAACTTGCCGACACGGCCTATTACGGGTCGCAACCAAAATCGAGTCCATTCGATTATCCAGTTGAGTACGTGCGCCAGGAACTTGAAGATAAATACACCACGCGCGTAGCCCAGGGTGGCCTATCGGTCTATACCACAATCAATGTTGCCGCACAGAAAAAAGCTTATGAAGTGGTGCGCGCCGGGCTGCGCCGTTACGACAAGTCACATGGCGGCTGGCGCTCGAGCTACCGATTGATTCCTACGTCAACGAGCAATGGGCAACCTACTGCGCAGGAGATTGCGAACTACAAAGATCCGGACTGGTATGGAAACGACTATCAGCCGGGACGCTACCTTACCGGCCTAATAACAAAAGTTGACCGCGCAAAAAATGAGGCCACGATCAGGTTTGGCAATTACACAGGGACAGTCGGGCCAGGTGACATGGGTTGGTCCAATCGCCAGCCTAAGGATGAATTGAAGTCAGGTTATCTCTCGGAATTTGAGATCAAGGAAGTTGACAAAAAGAGCCGGCGGTTAAAGGTTGCGCTGTCGCAAATTCCTGCCGTTGCCGGCGCGATGATGACGCTGAACGCGAAGACCGGCGAAATGGTGACTATGGTTGGCGGTTACGATTTCTACGCTACCAGTAAATTTAATAATGCGATACAGGCTTATCGCCAAACGGGTTCGGCGTTCAAACCTTTTATCTACACAGCCGCGGTCGAATGGGGCATGACTCCGGATACAACTGTTAGCGGCGCACCCATCACCGTTGGGACTTGGCAACCACACAATTACGATGGCTCTTTAGGCAGTGGCGACATGCCGTTGAAGATGGCGCTGGCAAAGTCAATGAACGTTTGCGCGGTCCACCTGCTGCAAACGGTCGGCATTCAAACGGGCGCGCAAATGGTCCGTCGTTTCGGTATTAAGGTGCCGATGGCGCCGTATCTGCCGTCAGCGCTGGGCGCCACCGAAGTTCCTTTGGACCAGATGGTGTCCGCATATTCCGCGTTTCCCAATAAAGGGATTCGCGTCGAGCCGCACATGATTCGCCGCGTGCTCGATCGCGATGGCGCAGTGCTCGAAGAGTGGGAGAAGACGACTTACAAAGTTGTCAACGAGTATGTTGCGTTAACGATGGTTTCGATGATGCGCGGCGTAGTCGAATTTGGCACTGCTGGCGCGGCGCGGTCGCTTGGTGTACCGCTGGCCGGCAAGACCGGCACCGTCAACGATCACACCGACGTTTGGTTTCTTGGTTATACGCCGACGTACGTGACCGGCGTTTGGATGGGTTATCCCGGTAGGAAACGACCGCTCGGAAATGAAATGACTGGCGCCGTCGGCGCGCTTCCCTACTTCATCGACTTCATGAAGGACTTCTTGAAGGACAAACCTAAAGAAGATTTTCCGAAGCCTACTGCCATGCCTGAGGACATGAAGGAACTGTTCCGTCAACGGCAGCGAGAGCTTGCCGCTGAGCGCGCGCAGTTTGATGAAGACGCGTCCAAGACGGACGAAGATCAAACGACTACCACGCCGACCACCACTGGCGAACCAAAGCTGGAGCAGATGACGTTGCCGCCGCCACCGAAGACCGAAGAAGGCCCGGCAAATCCGCAACCGAAAGTTGAACCGGTAACCCCGCACGTTGAGAGTCCGCCACCGGCCTCAACGCGTCCACGCGAGGTCGATCCAGCGAAGAAGAAAGGCAAGAAAGGTGGCGACGAGCCGCCCGGATAAGTTTAGCTTTCAAATTGAGATGACTAGGTGCGGCGGGAGGGTCGGCTAAGGTGGTCAATCAAGACCGTGCTTATCTTTTTCAGCCAAGCAGCGCGAATATTGTCTCTTTCAGCCTGGTCCAATTCTCTCCACACAACCTTAAAATCTTCGCGACTCTTCAGATCGCGCTCAATGATTTGTTGAATCCTGGCAGCAGTGCTTTGCTGTTTGTCCGTGCGAGTGTCACCGACAATGCGAAGTCGTTTCCCTGCATGCTTGCCTCTCGTACCCTTGCTGAAATCGTATTCTGTGCGCATGTTAAGTCTCTTCGTACGCGCGACGCTCATTCCTCGTAGGCTTGCGCGCAGTAATGATTCTAATCCGATTATTTCGCTCGCTGTATGATACTACCAGCAATCGTCCGCCGAAAGACTGTCCAATCGAAACAAGTCGATGTTCAGATATAGTGTGAGCTGGATCTTCAATTGCGATTTCTAGTGGGTCAAGAAAGATCGTAGCCGCTTCTTCGAAAGAAACGGCATGTTTTCTCAGGTTAAGACGATTCTTGCCCTCGTCCCACTCTACGTCGAATGCATCGGAGCGCTTCACGGTCCTGCATTCTTGCGTGTTCTTGCTCTGTCATCCAGGTTGAGCGAAGGACAGGAGCTTCACGAATGAAGCAAGATCCCTGGAGTCTGCTGGGGCAAGAACGTCCTACTGCAAAATCTTTTCCAGCGCGTACGGCAGCATCCTGCGCCACCACGGCCAATCGTGGTCAACGTCCGCGCCCCAGAGGTCGAGAGTGTGCGGGATGTCCTTCGCTTTAAGAACATCGGCGAGATGTTGGCTGCGTTCAGGCGCTTCGTAGTTGCCTTGACCGGATAAAATGTAAATGGCGTCTGCCTTTTGCAGCATTGGCAGATAGTGATCGTCATTCAGGTTTGGCAGATAATCCGCCGGGTTATTGAAATAAACGTTGTCGTCGTAAAAGCCTTTCAAATAGGAGCGCACGTCGTAGCTGCCACTCATCGCAATCACCCCACGAAAAAGATCCGGATGTTTGAAATAGGCGTTCGCGGCTAGAAAGGCACCGAGGCTCGCGCCGGTTGTGAGCGGCCGTGCGTCATCGCCTGAGTCTTTGCGAATTAGAGGCAACACCTCGTCAGTGACGTACCGATCGAAACGCGTTAACAACTCGGCCTTCAGGTTCGGCGGCATCTTCTCATTGAGCAGACTGTAACGGTTGACACTGTTAATGGAGTACGCGCGCAGCCGGCCGCTTTCGATGAGCGGCTGTATCGCATCCACCAAATGAAATCGTTCATATTCGAGATAGTCAGCGGCTGCGGTGGGAAACATCAGCAGCGGTTGACCCGCGTGTCCGTACGCGACCAGCGGCATTTCCGCGCTCAAGTTTTGACTGAACCAGGCTGTTATTCGACGCTCCATACAAACCTTTCGTAG
>DASQPM010000455.1:0-4526 GCA_035643935.1 Pyrinomonadaceae bacterium
AGAGACACTCAAACACTTCATCGAGGATCATCGCGCCGGCGGCGCCACGTGTTCGGTTCTGGGCGTGCGGCTTGAAAACCCGACTGGCTATGGCCGCATTGTCAGAGATGCAGACGATCATTTTGTTCGCATAGTTGAGCAACGCGATGCAACGGAGGAAGAGCGCAAAATCAAGGAGATTAACTCGGGGATTTATTGTTTCGACAGCAGCAAACTTTTGGCCGCACTCGATCGCGTCAAGCCGGCAAACGATCAAGGCGAGTTTTACCTGACTGACACCGCTGAGATTCTCCTGGCGCAGGGCGACAAAGTAAACGTGTATCTGCACAGCGACGCGCGCGAAGTTTCCGGCATCAATACGCGTGCGGAATTGGCCGAGTTTGAAAATCTCCTACGGCGCAACACCATCCGCAAATTGATGTTGGAAGGCGGCGTAACCTTTCTCGATCCCTCCCGCGCATACATCAGCGCCAGTGCCAGGCTGGGTCAGGATTGCGTTATCTATCCGGACGTTGCGATCGAGGGTGGATCAGAAATCGGCGAGGGTTGCGAGATTCATTCAGGCTCCAGGATAACTAACTCGCGGTTGGGAAGTAACGTGGTGATAAAGGACCACTGCGTAATCGTCGATTCCACCATCGAGTCAAACTGTACCGTTGGACCCTTCGCACACCTGCGCATGGGCACCACGATTGAAGAAGGCGCGGCGATTGGTAACTTTGTCGAGGTAAAGAAATCGCGCCTCGGCCGCGGTTCAAAGTCGATGCATCTGACCTATCTTGGCGACGCAACCATTGGCGAGAAAACAAATATTGGAGCGGGAACGGTCACTTGTAATTACGATGGTAAGGACAAGCATCCAACAGTCATCGAAGACAATGTGCGGATTGGGTCGGACACGATGCTGGTCGCGCCGGTAAGAGTCGGCGGCGGTTCGGTTACGGCTGCCGGTTCAGTCGTTACCAAAGACGTGCCGCCAGACACTCTTGTCGCCGGCGTTCCGGCAGTAGTTAAGAAACGCTTGAAACGCCGTGAAGAGTGAAGAGTGAAGAGTCAGAAAAAGGCAGTAGCGTGACCCATGCTTTCCTTCTGACTTTTCACTTTTTACTTTTCACGTTTTACTAAGGGAAAAACTTATGTGCGGAATTGTCGGTTACGTTGGGAACAAGCAGGTTGTGCCGTTAATCATTGAGGGCCTGCGCAAGCTGGAATATCGCGGCTACGACTCGGCGGGCATCGCTGTCGTCAATGAGGGCCACGATCTCGAAATACGTCGGGCCGAGGGAAAACTGCGCAATCTCGAGGAAGCGATCCGCCTAAGTCCGCTCGACGGCACATACGGAATCGGACACACGCGCTGGGCCACTCACGGCCGGCCCACCGAAGAGAACGCCCACCCGCACCGAGATTGCACCGGCCGCGTCGTCGTAGTCCACAACGGCATTATTGAAAACTATCTGCAATTGAAAGAGCGCCTGCGCAAAACCGATCATCAGTTCGTCACCGAAACCGACACCGAGATCATCGCCCACTTGATCGAAGAGTATCTGAAAGAAGATCACAACTTCGAAAACGCGGTGCGCCGCGCCATGCTGGATCTAAAAGGCATCTTCGCGCTGTCCATCATTAACGCGGACGAGCCGGACACGATCATCGCGGTGCGGCAAGGACCGCCGGTTGTGATTGGATTGGGGGACGGCGAATTCTTTGTTGCTTCTGATATCCCACCTATTCTGCAACACACGCGCGACGTCTTTTTTCTCGGCGACGGCGAGATAGCCATCCTTGGCAGGGACGCGGTTCGCGTTACCGACTTTGAGGGAAATTCTGTCCAACCTGCGGTGCAACGGATCACCTGGGATCCGATCATGGCTGAAAAAGGCGGCTTCAAGCATTTCATGCTCAAAGAAATCTACGAGCAGCCGCGATCGGTTCGTGACACCGTGCAGGGCCGCATCTCTTTGGACAGTGGTCGTGTGTTTCTTGATGAAATGAAAAACATTACCGAGGCCGACTTCAAAAAGTTTACTTCGATCAAGATTGCTGCGTGCGGCACTTCCTGGCATGCGGGCCTGGCGGGCAAGTACATGATCGAACAACTCGCACGCATCCCGGTCGAGGTTGATTACGCGTCGGAGTTTCGTTACCGCGATCCGGTGATGGACGAGAACACGCTGATGCTGGTCATTTCTCAGTCGGGCGAAACTGCAGACACCATCGCCGCACTAAGGGAAGCGAAAGAGATGGACAGCAAAGTGCTGGCCATCTGCAACGTTTTTGGTTCCATGATCACGCGCGAAGCCGACGGTACCGTGCTCACGCACGCCGGCCCGGAAATCGGAGTCGCCTCTACCAAGGCTTTCACCTGCCAGATGGTCGCACTCTATTTGCTCGGGCTCTACCTTGGGAATCTTCGAGGAACGTTATCGGCTGATGAAGCAAAGCATCATGCACAGCAACTGGCTGAGTTGCCAGTCAAACTTGAACATCTGCTGAATGAATCAGACGACATCGAGGAGTTATCAAAGGAATTTTTCCGGGTCACGGATTTTCTCTATCTTGGCCGGGGTATAAATTTTCCCGTGGCACTGGAAGGCGCTCTGAAGCTCAAGGAGATTTCCTACATTCACGCGGAAGGCTATCCGGCCGGCGAGATGAAACATGGTCCAAACGCGTTAATCGACGAGCGTTTGCCGGTGATGTTCATCAATACGCGGGAAGAGGGTAATCGCTCATCAGAACTCCGTTACGAAAAAACGCACTCAAACATTGTTGAGGTTAAAGCGAGGGAAGGCATTGTGATTTCAGTGCTCACCGAAGGCGACACAATGTCTTCGGTCGTCTCTGATTACGTTATCAACATTCCGCCGGCAAGCGATCTGCTGTCGCCGATTCTTTCAATCATTCCGCTGCAATTGCTTGCTTATCACATCGCGGTGCGCCGCGGCTGCGACGTTGACCAACCAAGGAACCTGGCGAAGTCAGTCACGGTTGAGTAGATTTGTGGGACGACCGGCGGGCCAGCAAGATCACGAGAACTAATCCGCACACTGCGGCCAGAACAGCAAGCATTCCCACTGCCAGGTGCGAACTACCGGTCGTCTGCGCGATCATCGTTTGCTCCTGCGATGTCGCAAATCCTTCGGCGCTCTGTTGATATGCCGCGCCTTCAGCGGTGCGGATGGCAGACTCCAAACGTTCGCGGCTCGTTCCTATTAGTTTGAGTTGTGTGCGAATACTTTCTCTTTCGATGCTCAGTTGGCGCCGGCGCTGCTCGCGCAGCTCTTCAGGTTTGGTTGAGCCAACGCCGGCTAGCGAACGCTCGATGTTTTCCGGCTTCAGATCCTCGTCCAACCGGCGAGCGCGTGCCTGCAACTCATTTTCCTTCGCCTGGACATCGGCCAGCTGCGCCCGCAACTCCGCGACGCTTTGTGCCGCACCGGAATTGCCTTGGGCGGCCGCATCCGCAATCATCATTGGGAGCAAGGCGGCAAATAGAATCAAGCTCAATGCGAACTTCATAGTAGCCTCACTTCTCTAATCGAATCACTTCGCGCAATTAGCGAGCCGACTGCGCGATTTGCACGCGGGTTTCAATCCTTGAGGCAATAAGCGCATCGCTAACGAATTCCGCGATGAGAACTCTTCCCTCACCCCGTGGAAATTCATACATCGTTACTATCAAATCTTTTTCAGCGCGTTCAGTAATGGCTGAAGGCTGACCCAAAAGGCGGATCACCTGTTCGGTGCTCAATCCTTCTTTGAGGTAAGTCGTCGTAGGACCAACCCGCACCACACCGGGTTTGTGCGAGACATACCGTTTGTTGCCGCTAGTCTGCGCTGAACCATTTGCTACCGCGATTAGAATAGCTATACAAATTACTAAAATCTTTAACATCTAGTTTCTCTCCTTACTTACTAACGCGCAATGCCACAGCAAAAAGGGCCAGTTATCTCAAATTCTTTGAATTATGATACGAAACGCGCCGAAGGGCGCGTTTTGGATGTTTAAGCAAAACAGGCCTCCTGTCTGCTTTTAGCGATGGAGGTCCGCCGTGAATGACAAGTGAAATATGCTAAATGGTGGATTCAAGTTTTGAAGTGCAACCAGTTTGGGTCAAACAAGGATCGCGCAGCCGAAGACTTATGCTGGCAACAAAGCGGTAACGCGCCCAATGCAGAACCGCGAGCGGTAGCGACCGGATGCTAACGTCGACGATGAAATAAAGCATTCGAGCGACCTTCAACATTGAATGCTAGCATCCGGTCGCTACCGCTCGCGGTTCTGCAATGGTTGCACTTCAAACTTGAATTCGCGAATGATAAATGTCAAATGAAAAATGGTAAATGATCCGTTCCTATTCCCCCACATAACTCTACTCAAATCTAACTTTCGCGGCTTCCTCTTCGGGTGAATCGTGCTGAGGCGCAACTCCTACACCATGTTTGTAGGCGAGTTCGCCGCCGAGCCAGCCGGATATCGAAATCAAAATCACTCCCAGCAACGAAAGCAGGAAAGGAATTCG
>DASQPM010000456.1:0-4155 GCA_035643935.1 Pyrinomonadaceae bacterium
CGGACATCGAAGCTTTTATCGCCAAAGCGCGCGCCGAACAGCGCCAGAGTGGCAACTGAATATCAAGCAGTTCAGAGTACAAGCTTCAGCTTGCATCTTTCCCAACTCAGACAACCTAAAGGTTGGACTCTGAACCGCTGGCGCTGAATATCAAGCAGTTCAGAGTACAAGCTTTAGCTTGCATCTTTCCCAACTCAGACAACCTAAAGGTTGGACTCTGAACTGTTTGACGCTGCCGTAACTGATGGGCGAATCTTAACGCTAGTTCCGCTTGAGTGTCTGTTCCTCAAGAGCCGCGAAGAATTGTGAAGCCATCATCCGGGCCGCCGACAAAACCATTCGTTGGCCCACGCTGGCGATCATTCCGCCAACCTGCATCTCGCCACTGTATTTAATGATGGTTGTCTCACCTTCTTCAATCAAATCGAAATCACCCGAACCCTTTAGAAAACCAGTCCTGCCTTTGCCGTCAATCAGCAGGCGATAGTGTTCCGGCTCTCGCAAGTCTTCCATTCGCACTGTGCCATTGAATAATCCTTTGATTGAACCGACGCCGGCGCGAATGGTCATCGCATATGTATCGGGCGAAGTGCGTTCCAAACTTTCGCACCCGGGAATGCATTGCTGCAGGACTTCAGGATCAATCAGAGATGCATAAACGAGCGCGCGCGGAGCATTAATAGTGTGGCTGCCTTCGAGGTTCATAGTGCTTTCGTTTAGAGGCGGGCATTGCCCGATCCTTTGGAGTGCGGCGGCCAGGCGCCGCTTTGGCCCTTCGAAACTGAAACGGACCCGATGGCCAAAGCGCCGTCAGGCCAACGCACTCCAAGGTGTTGACCACTAACTGACGGATTCTTTTTGCGAATTCGGTTCCACGTTGGACCGGCAGCCAACGCCAGGTGTCAGTTGGAGCGAGCTAGCGCATTTTGAATAGCGCGTCGCGTGTGCACGGACGCTAAATGTTTTCGATAGTCAGCAGAGGCGTAAAGGTCTGCATTGATTTCAATACCGTCACAGGCGTGAGCGGCAGCATCAGCGGCAACAGTCTCTTCGATCTGTTTGTTTATGAGCGCGGTCTCAACCTTTGCGGCTCGATATGCTTTTGCAGCCACGCCCGTGATCCCAACACCCGCTTTTTCGCAGGAGCCGTCCGCCTTGAGATTTAAGGCAACAGCTACGCCGACTACCGCAAAACCGGAAGCAGGATGACGAACTTTCTGATACGAGTGACCAAAACGTCCGGCGGGTTTGGGAATACGTATCTGGCGCAGAATCTCACCCGGTTCTAAAGCCGTGGTCAGGAAGTCGACAAAGAAGTCATCAGCCTTAATTGTGCGCTCACCGTTTTTGCCGACCGTTACCATCTCCGCGTTTAGGGCGATGATCGCTGCGGGCCAATCGCCGGCAGGATCAGAATGCGCAATGCTGCCGCCAATTGTGCCTTTGTTTCTTACCTGCACGTCGCCGATGTGCGATGCACATTCCGGCAGCAGCGGACAAATGCGTTTGAGTAGCGACGACGATTCAATATCGTAGTGCGTCGTCATGGCGCCAATCAGAATGCTGTTCGCTTCCTCGCGAATGTAGGAAAGATCTTTGATGCGAGCCAGGTCGACGAGCAGAGCCGGCTGCGCTAAACGAAGCTTCATCGCCGGGATCAAGCTGTGACCGCCGGCAAGAACTTTCGCGTCGTCTGCATTTGCAGAGAGCAGCGACAGCGCTTCATCAATTGTAGTTGGTGCCTGGTAATCAAATTGTGCTGGGATCATTGTCACTCCTCACTTGGTTGGTAAACAAACTAGAAAGACTGATTTAATTTTCCATTTTCCATTTTCCATTTTTCATTCGTGTCCTTTTAAGTAGGGCCTCAATTCCACAGAACCGGGTCCGAAATAAATGGCAAATGAAAAACGGAAAATGGCAAATGGAAAATCAGTTTTCTCCTTTGTTAATAATGTTCCAGACATGCTCTGGCTTCACTGGCATGTCCAGATGCGTCACGCCAAACGGCGCCAGCGCATCGACGATCGCGCCGACGATCGCCGGTGTTGCGCCGATGGTGCCGGCTTCGCCAACGCCCTTTACGCCCAGTGGATTGACCGGCGACGGCGTTTCAGTTCGATCAAGTTCCATCCAGGGAATTTGCGTCGCACGCGGAATCGCATAGTCCATTAAGGTTCCCGTAACGAGCTGGCCCTGATCGTCGTAAACAACTTCCTCGTACAGCGCCTGTCCCAGCGCTTGCACGATGCCGCCGTGCAGTTGTCCGTCAACCAGCAGGGGATTAATCACTTTGCCGCAATCATCGACAGCAACGTAACGCAGAAACTTGATCTCGCCAGTCTCGCGCTCGATCTCCACGACACAGATATGCGTGCCAAAGGGAAAAGTGAAATTCTTTGGCTCGAAAAAGTAAGTCGCCGACAAACCTGGTTCAGTATCGGGCGGCAGTTCTTTAGCAAGATGAGCGGCCAGCGCGATTTCCTGAATCGTCAAACTCGATCGTCCTTCAGTTTGTGGTTCAGGCAGTGCGCCGGCAGGCGCTTCGCCCACCGGAATGACCGGTTCAGACTCACCCATCGCGGCGGCGGCACGCGCAGCTTGCAAAGAATAACGACCGCCTTCGAAAGCAAGATTTGCAGCGTCTGCTTGCAGGATATGCGCCGCAATCTTGTTTGCCTTCTCTTTGAGTTTCTGAATTGCGATCAGCACCGCCGTCCCGCCCACTGCGGTGGCACGACTGCCAAACGTGCCGATGCCGTACTGCACAATTCCTGTATCACCGTGAATGACAGTTACGTCGTTTAGATCGACGCCGAGTTCGTCAGCGGCGATTTGTGCGAATGAAGTTTCCTGACCCTGACCGTGCGGCGAAGCGCCGGTGAGCACCGTTACTTTGCCGGTCGGTTCAATGCGCACCGTGGCACTTTCCCAGCCGCCGGCCGGCATCGCCGCGGATGGTCCAAGGGCGCAGATCTCAACGTAGGTTGAAACGCCGATGCCGATCAGTCTGCCTGCTTCGCGTCCGACTTGTTGTTCCTTTCGTAGTTTGGCGTAATCAACAATGCCCTGCGCTTTATCAAGTGCCGCTTCGTAATTGCCGCTGTCATAGTCCAAACCGGTAGCGGTGTGAAAAGGGAACTCATCGGCTGCCGGGAAGTTTTTACGACGCACGTCCGCAGCATCCATCCCCAGTTTCGCGGCAACCAAATCCAACGCACGTTCAACGACGTAGGTTGCTTCGGGGCGGCCGGCGCCACGATAAGCGTCCGTGGCCATCTTGTTTGTGAAACAACCCGTCACATTGATTTGAATCGCAGGAATCTTGTAAGCGCCGGAAAGCATTAGCCCGGTCAAGGTAGGAATTGCGGGTGTCAGCAGTTGATGATAGGCGCCGAGGTCCGCGAAAACGTTATAGCGCAAACCCGTAACCGTGCCGTCGTTTTTGCATCCAATTTCGACATAGCCAACTTGCCCGCGGCCGTGAATCGTAGACTGAATATTTTCACGCCTCGTTTCTATCCACTTTGCGGGTTTGCCTAACTGCATCGAGATCCAACCGAGCAGTGCCTCTTCAGCGTACACGTTTAGCTTGGAGCCAAAGCCTCCCCCGACTTCAGGCGTGATTACGCGCAGCTTGTTTTCGGGAATGCCGATCATCAGCGCAAGTTGCGTACGCAGCAGATGTGGGATCTGCGTGGACGACCAGACTGTCAGTTCTTCTTCACCAGGAAAATATCGCGCCAGTACACCGCGCGGCTCCATCGCAATCGGCGCCAGGCGTTGGTGGACCATGCGCTGCTTGATTACGTGGTCGGACGAGGCCATTGCGGCGTCGATGTCGCCTTCGCCCGCTGTTAGTTTGTAAGCAATGTTGTCGCCAAAGCCGTCGTGAATTACTGTCCCGCCCTTCGCCGCCTCTTCAACGTCAACCACTGCCGGCAAGTCATCATAGTCAACCGCTACGAGGTCGATAGCGTCGCGCGCGGCATATGCGTCGGTCGCAACTACGGCAGCAATCGGATGGCCGACAAAGAAAACTTTATCCTGGGCAAGCACGCGATAGTCGGGAACTTTCAAGTCCGGCAGCGCGCTGGCGCAAGGCACTGGCCCAACCCGCGCGACGTCTTTGCCCGTATAGACTGCCACAACGCC
>DASQPM010000457.1:0-3520 GCA_035643935.1 Pyrinomonadaceae bacterium
TGACCCGGGAAAATCGAAAGTGAAAAAATTGTTTGGCGGGACAAAGAAGAGTCCATGAGTCACGCCTGAGGCGTCCGCATATCTGCCCACCACCCAGTTCCTATTGTTATCTCCAAACAGGATTGTCCCAACGGAGCCCGTAGGATCGATCGGGAAGTGCAGCGCCCCATTAGCGTCCCGGTAGTAGCCGTGAAGGATTCCTGAGCCGTCTATAAAGTATCCCACCACCAACCGCTTTGAATCATTGATATCGTAAGCAAGGGTCGCGATAGCTGCCGGGACGCTAAACAACGTTAAGGTTCCGCCAACGCTGACGAACGCCTGCTGGATCCCGCTGCCGTCAATAAACGTGCCGGCAAAGTCGGCGGGATTGTTTATCGCAAGCACAGCGGTGAAGACCGCGCCGGGAACATCGTATTCTGTGAAGGTGCCGCCCGACAGGAAAAACCCGTGAAGGTTACCATCGCTGGTGGCGTAGTCACCGGCGACTGTGCGTGAGTTATTGATGCCTCGTCCTTCGGTAAAACCCACGGTATCGTTAGGGTCGACGATCGGCGGGCTAAAGCTGCCATCGCTGAACCGGACAAAACCGCGCGTCACTCCGTTCGAATCGATGAACTCGCCAACGATGTCGCCTCTTTCGTTAATCTTTTGCGGCAAGGTCTGATTTCCGGTCCCGGGATAATCAAAAGTCGTGATCACTTCAATAGAGCCTGAGTTCGCCGCTTGCTGAGCGAACGTCCCCATCAATGGGAACACGAACAGAACTGCCAGAATGCTGATAAATATTTGTTTTGGTTTCATGATGCTTATTGCCTCCTTAATTGAATCGCCCCATTGCTAAAACGCGGATGTGGCAAAGACACAATGTCCAGTTCGCGAATTTCGACATGGCCAGATTGCGTGTTATCTGGTTTCGTTGGGCCCGCTTTTGGGTTGCCGGCACATCGAAATGAGTAGAGCCGAGAGCGCCAGTGAACGGAAAAGATCGCGCTCCGCTGAATTTTTCACGGTCGTTTTCTACGGCCTGAGAATTTTTGGCTGCAAAGCGCCGCAAATCTGCGCAACACGCTGCGAAGGCTGAAGGACCGAGTTACCTAGTGTCAGCAACGGTGTGCAACGCAGCGAAAACGAGCGCAAAAATTCTTTATTGAATTACAAATCAGCCGCTCTGAACCAACTGAGCTATGCCGGCGTTTCCCCATACGAAAGCCGCTTTTAGCGAGTTCATCAAGAGTTCATCATGACCCCTCTCGCGCAGGCGCCTAGTTATGCCAAGCTCGACAAAAAATTCTCTCCTCTCCTCGTCAGCCGCGCGGTAAATCAACTCCTTGTAGCCTTTCAGGTCTTGTGCGGCGAGCTGCGACAACGCGGCAGCCCAGGGTCTGACTAAAACGGAAAAGGTTTGACACGATGCTGCTAATCATGTACCAAACTTTGATTACGTCATCCGACGCCTCAATGCACTTTCGACGGGGCTGAAGAGCCGGTTGGAGGGCTTAACCTTCGCTGAGACACCGCTTAGCGCGATCTCCAGGTTCACCTGGAGCCCCGAGTCACCTGAAGCGAGGCCGCTGTTCAAAGCACCTCGTGAAGATGGTTCCTCGTTCCGCGCGGATTTGGAGCAGTCAACCCCAAAGGAAAGGGAGATTACAGATGAACATTCCAGATCAGCCAATTGCGATGTCTGAGCAAATCCACACCTACACCGAGCTTAGGCAACAGATTCACGGCGACCTGCGGATCCAACATCCTGAATGGATCGAGGCAACTGGGGAGTCGCCCATGTGTGATTTTTACGAGGCGCGCCTCATGGAGCTGCTACACTTTGACGCGAACGGGCTAAACTGAAAACGAGAGAAGCAATACGGCAGGTGAGGCAAGAACGCGTGAGTAACATTCTTGTCCGATAACCTTGTCGCAACATTAACCAAGATTAGAAAGAGAAAATTATGGGTCTATTCAGCAATCTGATGTCAAAAATCTTTGGTCGCGCACCCGCTCCAAAGTACGCCGCGTCCAGCATGTCAGCGGCACCACCAAGCGCGGGAACTCAGGCAACCGCGGCTCCCGCTTCAGCAGCTGCGGCACCAGCCGCTAAGACTCCGAGTACTCCTGGCACCGCAGTCCAAGTCGTGGACGTGGCCATCATTCTTTGACGGACTGGCCGCCAAAAACGCCGAGAAATTGGATTGGAAACGATCCATCGTCGATCTGATGAAGCTGGTCGGCATGGACAGCAGCCTTTCCGCTCGCAAGCAGCTTGCGACGGAACTGCATTACACTGGCGACCCGAATGATTCAGCTTCGATGAACATCTGGCTGCACAAAGAAGTCCTTGTGAAGCTGGCCGAAGACGGCGGCAAAGTTCCGCCGGAACTACTTGCCTGATTTCCAAACTGGAGGGACGCGCGCTGTCGCGCGCAACGGCCAATATCATACCCTGGCCGTGAGCGCCGCTACTTTTTCGCCATCTGATTTTTAATTATGCCGACGATGGCCATGAGGATGGCTCCACCCACGCCGCCGCCGGCCACGTTGGCCAGGATGCTCTGCAGGTCGAGACCGCCGCCGCCGGCCGCCGCGGTTCCCATTACCATTTGGAGCAGCGTGCCACCCACGCCGCCACCGACAATTCCGGCAATGGAATTCCCAAGGGTGCCGAGGCTGCTCTCTTTCATCGCTGCGCCGGCAACATTGCCGCCGACAGCGCCACTGATTACTTGAATGATAAGACTAATGATGTTCATAGGGTATTTTGTTGGTTGATCTTTCTTGTTTTTCCTTGTGTGAAGTTCTTTTAGCAAAAGCGGCAACATGAATGCAATGAGCTTTCATTTTGGATTTGTGTTGTCGTAATCAGTTCCTCTAACTCTGGGGATTTGAGTATTGCGATGTTTCTGTTTACAGGATCTCGGCGCAACTGCCCAACGCCAGCATCAAGATAGCCCCTAGAACAACGGTGAGCGTTTTCACGCAAGCCCGTCTATCAGAAGTGGCGGCAAGTTGGCAAGGCGATTTACTGAACGACGTGTAACGCCTAACTACCAATCGTCCATTCCCTCTGATGCGTCATGACCGCGCATGTTCTTCAGTTGATTTTTGACGGATAGCAGTCGCGCCTTCAGACCTCGAATATAATCAAGGTCGAGATTACCGGATAGCTCCCATTCTTTAAGCAGGGCTTTCAGTCCGGCAATGCGCTGGCATTTTTTAACCACTCGGTCGCTGTGGCCGTTATCTCGAAGGGTTTCCATAACCATTTCAACCGCGACGAAAAGTTTACCAAGGAACAGACGCCCGGTGCGATATAAAAAGAAACGTTCACGACTCTTTGAAATCGCCCTTGTGTCTGTGTACCTCGATCAGTTTGCCAGCCACATTGTACACGCGGATCACGGCATGATGTGAGCGGCTGTAAAACTTCGCGTAGCCGATTGCAATTAATTTGAACGGTCCCGCCACGAAAACCGAGCGCGAAAGCCGCTCAGTCTAGATAAATCTTGGCCACCGCAGACCC
>DASQPM010000458.1:0-8954 GCA_035643935.1 Pyrinomonadaceae bacterium
TACCATCTTCACGCACCAGGTACTGTTGCACCACGATCTTGCCTTCGGCTGGAAACGGCTGACTAATGCGGCCAAAAAGTTCAGTATCGACCACCGCGAGATCGCCGGCCACGCGAACCTTCCCAATTCCAATTCGATCGAGCACGTAACGATCCTGCGCTCGCTGGAGCGCGCTTATAAATCGCGATTTTGACATGCGGGTCCGCGTGGACGAGGGCAGGGAATTGTAGACAGAACTGTAATCGTGAGATTGCAACTGCGAAAAAACTTGCTGGACGACGGCGCGTACTGCGGATTCTTCTGACGACTGCGCAACCATAGAGGCGGACGCAATCACAAACACTACTATTGCGGCAAACGGCGCTTGGTAACAGCGATTGAAGTTAGTTTTCATTTGAATCTTCCCCCTTGCTTTCTTCCAAATCAGCCCTCGCGATCACTTCTTTCATTTGTGCGCGGTAGTTAAGAAACCAGAAAATCATGCCAAGTGCGGCGACGACAAAGGCAGTGTTGAAATCTCCGCGCAGCATGTAAAAAGCAGCTACTGCAATGCAAATACCAGCGACAATCATCCAAAAAGTTTTCATCCGTCACCCGGCTTCATTTCACCGTTACTGGAATTCGCAGCTCAATCTGGCCCGGCGGATAGCACACTTGATCGTCGCAGGCTTGCACGCGCAGTTGCGCTGCAATTGAATGCTCGCCCTTGCGGGCTGCTGTCTCTGCCTTAATCGTGGCCTTTATTTCAATCTCGCCTTCATAGACGGCCAGTGGCTTATCAGCGAATGCAAATTGTTTTGTGAGCGGCGAAGGGTAAGTAACAAACATCGTAGAAAACCCATCGCTCGGAGTAACGTCCAATTGCGTCGGCTTCAAATAAGGATACGTCGGCGGATTGGCGTTGACGTGGTAGCCGCTCTGGATTGTTAGTCGTACAACTGCATCGGCTGACTTGCCTATAGCGATGGCGACGGGCTCTGCTGATACTTTCACCACGGATTCAGAGGTAATCCTTTGAGGGACTGGAGATTTAGTATTACTACTCGCCTGCTGATTGACGGAATTCTCGGTCGGTTTCGAGCATGCCGAAACAATAAACAAAAACAGAAGGCAACCAATACAAATGCGAGCGGAAGAATTCATTGTCTGTCTCCGACATTGAAATACGCACCTAAAGCTCAAGCAGTTCTGAGTACAAGCTTCAGCTTGCGAGTTACGGAAGAGCAACCTAAAGGTTGGACGCTAAACTACTTGACCGCTCCCACCTTTAGCTAGCAGCCTCTTTCTTTGCTTCGGGACGCTTGATGCCAAACTTTTCCAAACGATACTGCAAGGTGCGGAAGGTCAGACCGAGAAGCTTGGCTGACTTGGTTATGTTGTAGTCCGTCTGCTCCATCGCCTGCATGATTAGATCGCGTTCGACGTCCTCGAAACTGATTCCTTCAGGCGGCAGTTTGAATGCACCTTCAGCAATCGGCCGGGACTCTTGTCGTACTTCGAGTGGTAGATCGTCGACGGTAATTTGATCGCCCTCGCAGAGCAGAATCGCGCGTTCGATTGCCGATTCGAGTTGGCGCACATTACCGGGCCAGCTGTAATCGATCATTAGCTTACGCGTTTCGGGAGTCAGCCCACGCACCAATCGTGACGTGTTGCGCGTGTGCTTCTTAACAAAGTAATCGATGAGCACCGGAATATCTTCGCGACGTTCGTGAAGCGGCGGCACATCAACCGACAAAACATTTATGCGGTAATAAAGGTCGTCGCGGAATCTGCCATCAGCAACCATCGCCCGCAAGTCGCGATTGGTGGCGGCAATTACCCGCACGTCAACACTGATTTCATGCGTGCCACCGACGCGTCTAATTTTTCGTTCCTGCAAAGCCCGCAACAGTTTTGCCTGCATGGCGACGTCGAGCTCCGCAATCTCGTCCAGAAACAGCGTGCCTCGATCTGCTATTTCGAACAGTCCTTTTTTCTCGGCATGCGCGCCGGTGAACGAACCTTTCTCGTGGCCGAACAACTCTGATTCGAGCAGGTTTTCGTTAATCGCAGCGCAGTTGACCGCTTGAAACATTTCCTGCGCGCGGGGCGACTGGTTGTGAATCGCGCGCGCAATCAACTCTTTACCCGTGCCCGATTCCCCGCGAATCAGAACCGTTGAATTCGAGCGCGCCACTTTCAGGATCATGCGCTTAACGGACTCCATCTTGGGCGACGCCGAAACAATTTCGGTGTCGAGCGCATCCAGCCGCTGTAGCGCCCGGTTGATCGTTTCCAGTAGTGCAGTCTTGTCGTAGGGCTTTTCCAGATAATCGAAAGCGCCGCGTCGTAACGCCTCCTTTGCGGAGTCGATAGAACCATGCGCCGTTAAGAGAATCACGATTATCGAGGAGTCGAGCGCCAGCAAATGCTGCAACAACTCGATGCCGTCCATCCCTGTCATCTTCAGATCCGTTAGCGCCAGATCAAATCGCTTTTCTTTGGCAAACTTGATTGCTGCCTCGCCTGAAGAAGCGGTGGTAACGTCATATCCCTCGCCCGACAGGATCATCTCGAGTATTTCGCGTTGCGATTTTTCGTCGTCAACTACTAGTATCGTTTTGCGCGCCATAGTATCTAAAGGATGAAGGATGAATGATGAAGGATGAACAGCCTTCCGCCTTCATCCTTCACCCTTCCGCCTTTTCCGTCCCTCCTCAGTCGCCTGCTTTTGCCGGCAGAATAATTGTAAACGTCGTGCCGCTATCCAGTTTCGAACTTACAGTGATTGAACCGCCATGATCATCGATTGCTTTTTTGACAATAGCAAGGCCGAGGCCCGTACCCGTGTCTTTCGTCGAATAGTAGGGCTCAAATATTTTGGCGATGTCTTCCGGGGCAATGCCTTTTCCTGTGTCGGTAACCTCGATACGTGCACGATTTGGCGGTTCCGCCGTCAGGGCAATCTCAACCTTCCCGCCATGGCTGTCGATTGCTTCGACACTATTAATTAGCAGATTAGTAAAAACCGAGTGTAAAGAATCCTTGTCGGCGACGACGTGCGGCACATCGCCGTGCTGAATCACGCTTGCCTCAATGCCATTCTCCGCTGCGTGAGCTGAAATCACTCGCAACGCGTCCTCGGCTTCAGACCGCAGATCAAGCGATTGCAGCTCGAGTGTCGAAGGCCGCGAATACTTGAGAAAATCTGTGATGTGGCGATTGATCCGGCCGACTTCAGACTTTAGTTGCAGGGCCAGTCGTTCGAACGTTTCTCGCTTTCCTGGATCGTCGGGCGCGAACGATGAACGCAGATGGTCCAGCGTGAGATTAATATAGTTCAGCGGGTTGCGAATCTCGTGGGCGATGGCTGCGGCAAGCCTGCCCACGACGGCGGCCTTTTCAACCTGGTGAAGCTGCAACTCAAGCTCGCGCGCGCGACCGAGTCTGGCGGTCATGTCGTTGAATGCGGCCGCGAGTGCTCCCATCTCGTCGTTGCGCACAGCCGGAACGCGCGCGTCAAAGTTGCCGCCGGCAACGCGTTGCGCTGCCATTGACAAGTCTTTGATGGGCCGCGTGAACCTCCACACAAACAGGCCGGTGACGAGCGTGGTCGCCAGCAACAGCATGAGCGTGTAGAAAGCCGAGCGGGAGGCCTGCCGCTCGAGAATGTTAGTGAGCGTGTTTGCCGATCCAAGCACGACGATGATGTACCAGCGGCCCTTCGTAGTCTCCACCGGAAAATAAAAGGCGCCCGGATCGCCGGCGATCAGTTGCGTGGCCACGTTCATCCCTTCAGGTAAAGGTGTGTTCTCGGCGAGTTCAACTGCGCTGTTTAGCGGCGGCAAGGTAACATCTTTCACTCGCACATAATGGGTTGAGCCGTCGGGATTAGTAGTGGGAGCAAAGTCGCCGTTCAGACTGTCCTGGACGTTGCCGTCTGTATCAACAACCATTACATTCTTGACGCGCCCGGCCTGCTGGTCGAGCAGTGGTTGCTTTGCTTCTTTCTGCATCTTCTCAAGATACTCACGGCTGGAAAGGCTGTTAACTCCGAGCGCGACGCCCGCCATAATTGCCTGTTCTTGTTCGACCAGCATGTGGGCGTTACGCCGCACCGAACGGACGTTGACGTAGTACTGGACACCAAGCGTTAGCCCCAGCAAGACGACCAGCAAAAGAATCAGTCGCGCCCGAAAACTGTTTAAGATCTGGGGTGTCATCATAAGGTTTTGACGGATTTAGTAGTTTATACGTTGTAACGAACTGTCGCGAACGGCTACACGGGGCCAAAATTACATTTCAATATGACGAGTTGTGTACAAAAGCTTACTTTTGTATTGCCGCCCCGGTACCGCGATGGTATATTTGGCCCGGTCTCGAATCAATGTCCCCAAGGGACCGCCAATTAGGGAATTCTCCCGCCTCAACGTAAAAGGGCCGAAGGTCCATTTGGAAACGGAAGTTTAGGAGAGCTTTTGGAAACTCTTAAGACTCAGCAGACGCGTTTCGTGTTCAGGTTCAAGATTTCAGCTTTGTCTTAGGCATATAGCAGGCGGCGCGAGTTTTCGGCGAGCTCATTCAAAGTGAGCAAACAAAAATATCCCAGGAAAGGTGCACTACCCTCGATGACGTTGATAAACCGACACCCCCGAACCTTTAATATCGTACTCATATTTTTCGTTCTCCTCGTTCTCCCATTCCAATCCTCAGTTCTTGCTAAGAAACGCCACGCCGATGCTCCACGTCGCAAAGTTGCGCGCGTCGAAAGAGGCAGGAACGAGCGAGGCAGAAAGCTGTCGCCCAGGGAGCGCCGCGCAGCGAGGCGTGAAGAGCGCTTGTCAGCTCGAGATTCGAGACGCGGTTCCAGACGTGGGACAAAAGTAAAACTATCAAGACGCGAACTTCGTCGCGAGGCCGCCCGCGAACAAGCGTCATTAGTCAAAGCCCTCGAACGAAGACTGCACCGGCCGCTGAGCAGGCGTGAACGCGCCGCAGAATTGCGCCGCATTGAAGCCCAACGCCGACGGGAAATCCTCGAAGCACGACGGCGCGCGGAAGCAGCCCGACTGGCGGCAATCGCCCGGCAGCGGGCGATCGATGAGGCTTTACGCAACGAAGTGCAGGTGATGATTGCCCGCGACAATACTGCAGGCGAAGATCCTGAAGTGCGCCGGGCAGCAGTCAACGCGCTGGGAAATCACGCCGGTACAGTCGTGGTCATGGATCCGATGAATGGCAAGGTTTATTCGATAGTTAATCAGGAGTGGGCCCTGCGTCGCGGTTTCAAGCCCTGCTCGACGATAAAATTGGTGACCGGTTTGGCCGGTCTCTCGGAAAACATCATTCCGCCTTCAGAGTCGGCGTTGACTTCTGATCGACCGCGCATGGATCTCACTTCTGCCCTGGCGCATTCAGATAACTCATATTTTGAACACGTCGGCAGCAGTCTTGGTTTTGACAAGATGGTCCATTACGCGCGTGAGTTAGGCCTGGGCGAGAAGACTGGTCTTAACGTGCCTTTCGAATATCCGGGCCGCTTGCCTGAAATGAAACCGGGTTTCACTGTGCGTCGCATGTTTTCATATGCGGATGGATTTGAAGTTACGCCGCTGCAACTTGGCGGTCTGGTTTCCGCGATGGCAAATGGAGGCAAACTCTATGAGCCGCAAATTCCACGCAACGCACAGGAAGCGGCGCGCTTCAAAGGAAAAATCCGGCGCAAGCTGAACATTGACAGCGCCGTTTTTCAACGCATGATCCCGGGAATGGTAGGCGCAGTTAATTACGGCTCTGGACGTCGTGCTTACGACCCGACGCAGACTGTTGCCGGCAAGACTGGCACCTGCAATGGTGGTGAGGGAAGCTGGGTAGGTTTGTTTACTTCCTACGCTCCGCTGGCGAATCCTAAGTTGGCTGTTGTCGTCATCACGCGCGGCACGGACGCCCATCGGCATTTACCTGCGGCCGTGGCCGGCCAAATTTATCGCGATCTCAGTCGCCGGTTTGGTACGCCCACACATC
This sequence comes from Pyrinomonadaceae bacterium, assembly GCA_035643935.1. GTDB lineage: Bacteria > Acidobacteriota > Blastocatellia > Pyrinomonadales > Pyrinomonadaceae > PSRF01. The sequence goes on from DASQPM010000458.1 coordinate 6,007, forward strand.
TGCAGATCGCTTCTACTCCAGATGACGAAGAGAACGAAGCAGCAGAAGACGCTGCGGTTACTGCCCAGACCAATAGCGACGACAACGCGCAGACTTCAACCAATGCCAACGCTGCTGTCGCGCCTTCCCCGACTCGTGTGCCACTGGTGAATGGACCGGCGCCGCGCGAGAACGTGAAAGCCGTACTAATGTCAATACCATCTCGTAACGGTCAAACCTCAAATGCGGCAACTTCGAAATCTCCAACTACAAAGGACGGAGTCAAAGTTACGTCTCAACCTGACGATCGGCTGCGAAGAACTCAGGCGCCGCGACACTGAGTCCAGGGCATCCAAAACTCATCGGATATAAACTGCGCCGGTAGGTCTTTTAAGGGGATCGCCGGCGCAGTGGTCTTTTACAAGACATTTGCTGAATGTTTTTCGATGCACCTGCCGCCTTGACAGGTCTGCGGCAGTTGCAGGAATATTGCGGACGTTGTTTTTTAGACTCTATTGATCCACGACAGCGTGGTTCTCTCTGACAAACACCGCGGATCGGCAACTGGTTTTTCGAAGCATGCATCTTAGTGTTGCCCGATGCGGCATGCGAATTGTCTCTGCCAGGGTAGACAGATAAGAGATCTTGGGAGGTTCTGACGACTGATGAAAAAGATTATTAGCCTACTTGCCATTTACGCGAGCCTGGCAGTGATGGCGGCAACAATATTTACAAACAATACTCAAGCCAACGCACAAACGCCCGCGCCCGCAGCCGCCGCGCAGGGGCAGTGCACCGATGAAAACAAAGGCGCCTGGTACGCCGACTTCACAAAGTTTCGTACCACTGATCCGGCGAAGGCTGCTGAAGCCGGCAAAAAATATTTGGCCGCTTGTCCGCAGGAAGATGGTCCCATTCCCACTTACTTGAAGAAGTGGATCGCAGCCTATGATAAAGAAGCTCGCCGGGGGCGATTCCAGCCACTGCTTTATAACGACAAGAAGTACACGGAAGCCCTGGCGCTGGGCAAAGAAATCCTGGCCGAAGAACCAGAGAACCTCAGGGTGCTGATCGACATGGGCTGGGGCAGTTACCTTGGCGCCGTAGCCTTGAAAAATGAAAGTCTCAATTCCGATGCCGTGATGTATTCGAAGAAAGCGATTCAGCTTATCGAAGCCAACAAAGCGCCGGAAAGCTGGCAGCCATTTAAGTCCAAAGAAGAAACGCTTGCGTACCTTTACAATGTTGTCGGGCGCTTCGCGGTTAAAACAAATCCTAATGACGCACTCAAGGCCTTGATCAAGTCAGTGCAACTGGAAACTGACCTCAAGAAAGATCCGTGGAACTATTACTACATCGGCGCCTCTTACGAGAGCGGTCCGTACGCCACTTTGTCGGCGGATTACAAAACCAGATTTGCGGGCAAAGACGAGACGCCCGAGAGCAAGCTGGCACTTGAGAATGTTAACCAGGTTGTCGATCGGATGATTGATGCCTATGCGCGCGCCGTGGCCCTGGCCGGTACCGACGCGAAGTATCAAGCGCAAAAGAAAGATTGGCTAGATGCGGCGAGCACCTGGTACAAGTATCGGCACAACCAATCGGACACTGGTTTGAACGAAATGATTGCCAGCGTGCTGTCGAAGCCGCTGCCGCCGTTGCCGACTCCAATCACGACGTTGCCCGCAACGACTCCGGCTGCGACAACTCCGACTTCTGGAAACTCCGGCGCGGCTGGCGCTAACACTTCGAGTGGCGCGGCGGTCTTGCCAGCGGGAACTAAACCAGCGGGTTCTGCGGTTCCGCCTGTAACACCACCGACGACGAAAACAACGACGACACCTGCGGCTACAACTACGACGTCAACCAAGACGCCCAGCAAGCCGAAGCCGCGCAACAATCACAGACGTCACTGAAATCATTCAACAGCTTACTTTCCGAAGATGCCGGGAGCTTGTCTGACTGTCGACGAGGCTTCCGGCTTTTGTTATGGCGAGACCTACCGATAAGCAACCACAGACGCCACCCGATTTGGATCTATTGGAAACTATTCTGTCTTACCGGTTTCAGAACCGTGCCTTGCTCGAACGAGCGGTCACCCATCGATCCTGGGCCCACGAACAAGTAGCTCCGGGTGCTGAAGATGAGGCACGGCGGCTCCACAATGAATCGTTGGAGTTCCTGGGAGATTCGGTACTGGGACTGATAGTCGCTGATTATTTGTGTAAGGCTTATCCGGAAGTCACAGAAGGCGAATTGTCTCGAATGAAGCACCGCCTGGTGAGCGCGCCGACGTTGGCCGCAGCCTCAGCGCGTATGCAACTCGGAGACTTTTTGAAGTTTGGCCGCGGTGAAGAAAAGAGTGGCGGGCGCCGGAAGGATGCTTTACTTGCTGACGTCCTCGAAGCCCTGACTGGTGCAATCTTTCTCGATGGCGGATTGTCTGCGGCCACCGATTTCGTGCAGCAAGTAATTGGTGAGGAGCTGCGAGTGGTGACACCTAAAACCGCGGCACAAGCCGACTATAAAACGTTGTTACAGGAAAAGCTCCAAGCCGAGCGACGAGCTGCGCCGCGCTATTCAGTGGTAGAAGCGCTGGGGCCGCCGCATAAACGCACGTTTCATGTTGAAGTGAGTTGGGATGGTGGCAATGTTCGCGCCGAAGGTCGCTCAATTAAAGCAGCCGAAACGGCTGCGGCTAAGCAAGCATTGGCCGCCATGGAAAGCCTTGCCGGCGACGCTTAACCTGTTGCAGAACGCGAGCGGTAGCGAGCGGCTCTTAACCTTTACAGGTCAAGGTGCGCCCGTGTCTTCTCAAAAAAGCACAAACCCTGTGGTTGGTCTTTAGAACCAGGCAATCACACTTGACCATCGCAGACAACGTATCTAGGATAATTTTGTAAATGAGCAGTAACCCTTCCAGCGGTCGCAGCAAAGAGAGCGGCGTCGAAACGAAAACGGAAGCAGCG
>DASQPM010000459.1:0-3125 GCA_035643935.1 Pyrinomonadaceae bacterium
TGCTGGCGAGGTATTTTATCTCAGCTTCCCGCCGCATTTCTTCATTATCCCGCACAAACAAGCTCCACGGCGCGTCCAATCCGAAAAGCGTCATCGTGTGAAAGCCTTGTTCGCGCAACTCCGGCGCGAGAATGCTGTCGTCGGTCAACGTGTGGCAATAAACTTCGCACGGCATTTTCTCCGGCAACCTGCCGTCTGACGCTTCGTCGTAGCTGAGATTCATCTGTTGGTAGCCTTCGTCGCTATGGAAGGTCCCGCAAAACGCTTCAGTCGCCGGGATTTTCTTTGCTTTCAATTTCGGCAAACGATTCAGAAGCATGTTGATCTTGAAAACGGAGCCTTCATCAGTGCGATCCGGCTGATAGAATCGGCCTGTAAACTTTGCCAGCAAATTTCGCCCAAAATTAACCAGGAGAAATCGCGCCTCGACGGTCTCGTCTTTCCCGTTCACCAGAAATTGAACCGTGCGCGTTTTGCCCGTGACGTTCAGCGCGTGGATATGAACATTCGTTAGCATTTCGGCGCCTGCTTTGCGTGCTGCGCGCTCCAGTTCGGACGACACCGTGCCCATCCCGCCTACCGGCACCTTCCATTCTCCCGTCTTATTGCCGATTAAATGATAAAGGAAACACCGGTTTTGCAGGAGCGAACTGTCGTGCGGATGCGTGAAGACGCCGACCTTCGCATCTGTAAACACGAGGCCGCGCACCAGATCGTCTCGCAGGTAACGCTCGATGGCATTCCCGAGCGGTTCCTCAACTAAAGTGCGCCAGGCTTCGCGCGAGATTTCGTCCACCTTGAACCGGCGCGCCATTTCTTCCCTGGAAACCAGCGGCTCGAGCATCGAATCCCAGACGCGCTCTGCGAACACGCGCGGCAACGCGTAAAAGCGTTTCAACTCGTCATAAGCAGTGGCGTTTCCGGTCAGTTCAATCATCGACCGGCGGCCCACTTCTTCGTCGACATTGCTCAAAAGCAACGCGGCATCGTGTCCATGTTTCATGTATGGCGTGCAGGATGCGATGGCGCGCCGGCGCAATTCCAGATTCAAGCCGAGATCCTGAATGATCTTTTGCGGAAACAGGCTCACCAGATACGAGTACCGCGATAAGCGCGCGTCGTAGTCCGGAAAGATTTGCTGCGACGTCGTCGCCCCGCCGATGTAATCATTTTTTTCCAATAACAGCACGCTCAATCCGGCGCGCGCGAGATACGTCGCCGCGACCAGCCCATTATGGCCGGCGCCTAAAATGACGACATCGTATTGCGATTTCATAATCACAGGATGGCCCATCGCCACTTACCTATGAAACGAACGGACGAAAACGACGTCGAACGAACTCCACCCGGTTTCGCTGAGATTGCCAGCTCGTTCAATCGTGAGCTTTGATCGGGCCTTCGATAATCTCGGGTTTCTGAGTAATAAATTTAGACAAATGCTCTTTTACATACTCCGCAGCCAGGTGCACTGACTCATCAGCACCGGCCTTGTCCCTAAAGACACTGACGGAAGCGGCCTCGCCCTTACCAGTATCGAGCCAATAGTAGCGTACAAATCCCTTCGCCTTCTTAACGATGGGCACAAACTCGTCGCGTACGAGGCGGTCGATCTCAGCACCGTCCTTTGGATTAAAATGGTAGTGGCGAATGACGGCGAACATAAGACTTCTCCCTTACTGGAATTTCCGGTTTGGAATTTTGTTTGTGCGCAAGCGATATCTCCATCGCTGTTTCGTGTCAACCCGATTCACCGCTTCTAGTTTTAAAAACGCCGTCAGCGTTTCATCCGCGCGCACAATAAAACGTCCCGGGTCCTCACGCTCTGCGGCCACAACCCAAATTGGTCGGCCTTTGTCATACGTAGTCGCCATTGCGATTTCATTTTGAATTCGGTCGCGAACGCGATGTCATCATATATGAAGATTACTTCCGGGCGTGGCTCGATATGACTCGGCCGCTACCGCCCGTTAAGGACCGTTTGAGCTGCGGGTTTACTCAACTCGAGCTGCGCGCTCACTTTTTGAATTTGCGCTGCCTGCTCTTTCACTGTCGCGGTGAGAGCCTCCAATCCGGATTTTAGCTGTGCAATGGTCGCTTGCTGCGCCTCGTTTTTCCGGTGCTCTTTGAGAAATTCATTCAGTAACATCGCGTTAACTTGATCGTAGCGGACGCTGTAGATTTCGCCGTTGCGATTGCGGACGACTAAGTCGGGATTCACCTTCGCCACTTCTTCGGCGATCAAGCCAAATTGGGGTATCCCTTTGCTGTCGCTTCTGTATTGGAAGCTCACTGGCTTAAGGGCCAGTATTGCTTCGCTGGTTTTATCCATTGGCTTGATGTTTTTCTTAAACCGCGCCGACGAAGCGACCGTTCCTAATTGACCGTTTCCATCCACGACAACCGCGTCGCCCACGACGGCGGTTCCACTAATACCGGCGATAAATGCTGCGGTCTGAGGGCCGCCCCCGAATTCGTTTCCCCCAATACGGATGGTGTTGCTCTCGCCCTCCAAACCAATATCGCCGATGAGGATATTGTTACTGCCTGTGGTGCGCGTGCCGGCGGCATATCCCAGCGCGATGTTGTAGTTGCCGGATTGGTTATCAAAAAGCGCCCCTCCCCCGCCGACGGCCGTGTTGCCGCCACCCGTGAAGTTAGAATAGGCCGTCAAGGAACCAATCGCTACGTTGGCGTTGCCAGTGATGTTGTTAACGAGCGCCCAGCCGCCGACGGCCGTGTTTTGGAAGCCGACGGTGTTGCTAACGAGCGCATTGTCACCGATGGCTGTGTTTAAGTTGCCAGTGGTGTTGCTCCAGAGGGCCAGGGCTCCAACCGCTGTGTTGTCCTCGCCGTTAATGTCGCTAAAAAGCGCCGCCCCCCCAACGGCTGTATTTCGGCTTGCGTGCACCATGCTAAAGAGCGTCCCGGCACCTACCGCCGTATTGAGCTGGCCGTTCCTATTACTCTTTAGCGAAAACCACCCAACCGCCGTGTTGTTAACGCCAGTCGTGAGGCTTAACAGGGCGTTTTGCCCTTCGGCTGTGTTGTTTCCGGGATAACCGCCATCCGGCGGCGGACTTAGCGCTTGTGATTTATGTGCAGCCAGCGGCAGCGAGAGCAATGTA
>DASQPM010000460.1:0-10378 GCA_035643935.1 Pyrinomonadaceae bacterium
GCCGCCATGTTCGCCGCAAATTCCCACCTTAAGATCGGGCTTAACACTGCGCCCACGTTCAGTTCCCAAACGGACCAGTTGGCCCACACCTTCACGGTCCAGCACTTGAAACGGATCCTCGGGCAGAATCTTGCGCTCAACATAATTCGGCAGGAAGCGGGCCGAATCATCCCGACTTAACCCAAAGGTTGTTTGCGTTAAATCGTTGGTGCCAAACGAAAAGAAGTCGGCGTGGGCTGCGATGTCATGGGCCATTAACGCCGCGCGCGGCAATTCAATCATCGTGCCGACGCGATAATCAACCGTCATTCCATATTCACCCATAACCTGGCGCGCCACTTCGTCGATTACCTCGCGCTGCTGATGCAGCTCTTCGCTAAGCGAGACCAACGGTACCATAATTTCCAACTCAGTCTTCTTCTTCTCGCCCTGTACCAAACAGGCGGCCTCGAAAATCGCGCGACATTGCATCCGAGTTACTTCGGGAAACACCAGGCCCAAACGGCAGCCGCGAAATCCAAGCATCGGGTTGGCCTCGCGAATGCGGTTGACTTGTTTCAGCAGCCGGCGCTTCTCGTCGATCTCGTCGAGCAGGTTGTCCATGTCACCCAGCGTCGTTGCGAGGCGCACGGCCATCTTCAATTCGCTCAGCTCGCTAAGCAGTTCCTCACCATTGGGAAGAAATTCATGCAACGGCGGATCGAGTAGGCGAATGGTTACCGGCAGGCCAACCATTTCGCGGAAGATGCCGACAAAGTCGCCGCGCTGGAGCGGCAATAATTTTTCGAGCGCCTTCTCGCGCGCCCCGACGCCTTCCGCCAAAATCATTTCGCGCATGGCTGCCAGTCGCTGATCGCCAAAGAACATGTGTTCAGTGCGACAGAGCCCGATGCCCTCGGCGCCAAACTGGCGCGCCACTTTTGCATCGCGCGGCGTGTCGGCGTTGGCGCGCACGCGCAGCCGGCGAAACTTATCGGCCCAAACCATCAGCTCGTGAAACTCTGGCCCAAGAGTTGGCTGCATCGTCGGCACCTGACCCAAAAATACACGGCCGGTGGAACCGTCAACTGTAATCCATTCTCCCTTAGTGACCACCGTGCCATTCACCGCAAACTGTTGTTGACTGTAATCAATGTCGAGGGAATTCGCGCCGCTAACGCAGGGCTTGCCCATGCCGCGCGCGACCACAGCCGCGTGGCTGGTCATGCCGCCGCGTGCGGTAACGATTGCCTGCGCGGCAACCATGCCGTGAAAATCGTCAGGGCTGGTTTCCTGACGAACCAGAATCACTTTGGCGTTCTCGCGCGCCAGCTCTTCAGCTTCATCGGGACTGAAAACAACCTGGCCCTGAGCTGCGCCCGGACTCGCCGGCAGTCCGGTAGCCAACACAGTGGCCTTGGTTTTCGGATCAACTGTCGGATGCAATAACTGATCGAGCTGTTCTGGCGTAACACGCTGGACCGCAGTCGCCCTATCAATCAACTTTTCGCCGACCATCTCGACCGCCACGCGCACTGCCGCAGCGCCGCTGCGTTTGCCGGTGCGCGTTTGCAGCATCCAAAGCTTGCCGCGCTCAATTGTGAATTCGCAGTCCTGCATGTCGTGATAATGCTTTTCCAGCAAGCCTGCGATCGCAGCAAACTCTTCGTAAACTTTCGGCAGCTCTTTTTTCAGTTGGCTGATTGGATTGGGTGTGCGGATGCCCGCGACCACGTCTTCACCCTGCGCATTCAACAAATACTCGCCGTAAAGTTCTTTCTTGCCGGTTGAGGGGTTGCGTGTGAACGCCACACCAGTGCCGCTGTCCTGGCCCATGTTTCCAAAAACCATCGCTTGTACACTCACCGCAGTGCCAAGTGAATCAGGAATACGATTGATGCGGCGATAATCCATAGCGCGGCGCCCCATCCAGGAATTGAAGACTGCCGCGATCGCCACGCGCAATTGTTCATAAGGATCTTCGGGAATGGCGTGCTGCTCGGCGAGAATGATCTGTTTTTCAGCGGCGATGATGTCGCGCAGATGCTTGGGTTTCAAGTCAGTGTCACGACCGCCGGTCGTCTGCGCCTTGTAACGATCCATTACGCGTTCAAACTTTTCATGGGCCACGCCCATAACGATTTCGCCAAACAACGAAGCGAAGCGACGATAGGCATCAAGGGCAAAACGCAGGTCGCCGGTTTGCGCGGCCAGCCCCTGCACAGTTTGTTCGTTAAGGCCGAGATTGAGGACCGTATCCATCATGCCGGGCATTGAGAAGGCCGCGCCGGAGCGAACTGAGACCAGCAAAGGATTCTGTGGGTCACCAAACTTTTTTCCGACCTTCTCTTCGATCTTTTGCAGGCCGTCCTTCACCTGTTCCCACATCCCGGCCGGAAAGTTCTTGTCATTTTCAAAAAAGGCGTTGCAGGCTTCGGTGGTTACGACCAGTCCCGGCGGCACCGGCAGGCCGGCGTGCGTCATCTCGCACAATCCCGCGCCCTTTCCCCCGAGCAGCGACTTGTCGTCGCCGCTACCTTCTTCGAAAAGATAAACCCACTTATGCGTGGTTTCGTCGCTAAGTTCGGAGGCTTCTTCTATTGCAGTACTCATGGTCACACGCTCTCGTAATGTTAGATTCAAACTGCGCCAGGTACAACGAACTCGCCGGGGCCGGAAAGCGAACTATCCCGAAATTATCTCACTTTGCTGGATTAGGGAAGTCGAGTCGGAGGCGGGCAGTGGGTCAGTTTGATGTCCGATAAGCTTTAGCTTGTCGCAACGCCGCGACAAACTAAAGTTTATCGGACATTTGTAGCGAACCTGACTCAGGCGATGGCCCTTGCGATCATGAACGCCGCGCCGGCGGCAGCGCTACCGATTAGTGCGGTTTGCAACGCACTGCGCAGGGGACGCGTGCCGGTAAATTGTCCTTTGATAAACCCAAAGACCAACAGCGCCAGCAGCGTGACCGTTATCGAAAACAGCAAGGCCAGCGACGCGTTGGTAGTCACAATGTATGGCGCGAGTGGAATGATACCGCCGGCAATGTAAGCACCACCAATCGTCAAGGCACTGGTTAGCGCGCGTTTTGGATCGGGCTTTTCCAGACCGAGTTCAAAGCGCATCATGAAATCGATCCACTTTTTTGGCTGCTTGCGCAATGCTTCGACCAGCGGTCGAGTTTGTTCCCTGGTTAAGCCATACTCTTCAAACACCTCCGCAACTTCTTTCATTTCTTCGTGCGGTATTTCTGCGACTTCGCGTCTCTCGCGTTCGCGTTCCTTAGAGTAATGTTCGGCATCGCTTTTCGCCGCCAGGTAGCCGCCCAATCCCATGGCGATCGATCCGGCGGCGATCTCGGCGAGTCCGGCAGTAACGATGATGTTTGTCTGCGCGATGGCACCGCTGAGCCCGGCAGCCAATGCAAACGGCACCGTCAATCCATCAGACATGCCAATTACTATGTCGCGCACAACATCGCTGGCGGTGAAGTGGCGCTCGGTATGTGGAGTTTGCGGCATCCTTAGCTCCAGGATTTGGGTTAATAAGCCGACGGAACTGTAATGTGTTTAGGCAGTATCCGCAAAAATTATTCTGTGGGTCGAAAAATACGGAACCGGGAGCGGTGGCGACCGGATAACAAAAGAATGCGTTGTAGCTCAACGAATACGGAACCGGGAGCGCTAGCGACCGGGTCGTGGACTCAACTTATTTTTGCAAACGCGCCTCATTAGGTCACTAATTATCATTGTCACTAAATTGAGTGGCTGACCCGGTTGCTACCGCTCCCGGTTCTGTATTTGTCGACCCACAATGGCACTGAAAATGAATTGAAACATTGCACCGGCCGGCTAAAACTTGTTCAGAAGAATCAGCACACCAATAGCAATAAACGCAACCGCGGCGACGCGCTTTACCCAGATAAGCGGAACATAGTCTCCAATAACACTTCCGACAACTACGCCAATCGCCGAGACCGCCGTCAGCGCCAACGCAGCGCCGATGAAAACCGCCCAGGGCCGTTTTGTTTGCGCGGCCATTGTCATTGCCGCCAGTTGAGTCTTGTCACCCATTTCAGCGAGAAAGATTACGCCAAAAGTTGTTAGAAAGACGCGCCAGTCCATTTTAGTCTCCTTCGATCGGCCGGTAGTTATCGTATGTGGCAGCGGCGTATCACAAATAGAACGGACCGGATTTACATCGTTAACAAGATTGGAAATGGCGGCTGAGAAGTTCTTTCCATCTGGTTCATCCTGTACATCCTGTCTAAGACCTGTTGCGAATGTTCTCCCGAATGTCTATGCCTTTATGGCTTGGACTAATCTATACTAACTTACATACTCGCGTTCCATAGTTTCGCTCCAGAGTAAATGAGCCAAAGCTCCCACGACTTTCTTGGTACCGAACGCTTTCACATTCGCCGCCGCCTCGGCTCTGGCGGTATGGGCGTGGTCTATGAAGCCCACGATCGCGAAACCGACAAGCTGGTTGCCCTGAAGACGCTCACGCGGGCCGAGGCTTCGCACATCTCGCGATTTAAGAATGAATTTCGTTCGCTCGCCGATGTTTCGCATCCCAACCTCGTCGCACTTTACGAGTTCATGGTGGATGGCCCGTACTGGTTTTTCACCATGGAGCTGGTCAAAGGTGTCAACTTTCTCGAATACGTTCGCCCCGGTTACCAGTCCAGGCATCGACAATCGTCAAAGACGCCGACGCTGCTCAAAGGCACGCAGGAAGGTTCACCTCCGGAACTACTGGCGGATTACGAAGCAGAGACGCGCCAGTTGGATACGATCAGTTCTTCAGACTTCGATGAAGGCTCGCCCCAAAGGTCTAGCGATTCTTTGCTGGAAAAATCCAAACTCGATCTCGGTCGCCTGGGGATCGCCTTGCGCCAACTAGCCGAAGGTCTGCATGGCCTGCATGAAACAGGAAAACTTCACCGGGACATTAAACCTTCCAACGTGCTGGTAACAAACGAAGGTCGGGTCGTCATTCTTGATTTTGGTTTGGTGGCCGAAGTTGAAGGCAAGGAACTCCACGATAGCGTGACGCTCGCCGGCACTCCCGATTACATGTCGCCGGAGCAGGGTGCGCAATTGCCCATCTCGCGGGCCAGCGACTGGTACAGCATAGGCGTGATGTTGTATCAGGCGCTCACCGGGCGCTTGCCGTTCGCAGGAAAATTTTTCGAAGTGATGATGAACAAGCAAAACTTCGATCCGCCTGCGCCCGTTGAGCTGGTAAACAATGTGCCTCCGGATCTGAACGATCTTTGCGTGCAGCTGTTGCGACGCAAGCCCGAAGAGCGCCCCAGCGGGCGCGAGGTGCTGCGCATACTGGGGCACGGTAAGACTGGTCCATTGCAACTGCCAATCATGTCCGCACCGGCCGCAGCACATGCGCCGACACCGGCGTTCGTTGGCCGCGAGCGACAGTTGCGACAGCTCAATGAGGCGTTTGCGTTTACGCGCCGCGAGCAAACAGTAACCGTTTATTTGCACGGCAGCTCGGGCATGGGCAAGACCGCGCTCGCCCGTCATTTTCTCGATGAGCTGCGCACGCCCGAATCTCAGGTCGTTGTTCTCGAAGGGCGCTGTTATGAGCGTGAGTCGGTGCCTTACAAAGCACTTGATGGTGTGGTTGACAGCTTAACCAAATATTTGCTGTCGCTGCCGGAAGTAAAAGCCGAGGCCCTGATGCCACGAGAAGTGCTGGCGCTGGCAAGACTCTTTCCGGTGATGCTGCAAGTTGATGCGGTTTTTAATGCGCCGCAACGCGAGCACGATATGCCCGATCCCGTCACCTTGCGGCGTAAAGCGTTTGCCGCTTTGCGCGAACTGCTCGCGCGCATTTCCGATCGCCAGCCGCTGGTCCTTTATATTGACGACTTGCAGTGGTCCGACGCCGACAGCACAACATTGCTTGAAGACTTGCTGCGTCCGCCAGACTCGCCGCCGCTGCTGTTGCTATCCAGCTTTCGCACCGAGGACCTGGAAGCAAAACCATTTCTGAAAACCTTGTTGGAGAAAACCGGCACTGACAACTGCCGCGAAGTTTATGTTGGCGCTTTGTCTAAGTCGGAGTCTTACGAGATGTTGGACCACCTGTTGGGCCCGGCGGCCGCGGCGCTGGCGCAATTTGCCGATGCGATGCTCGGCGAAGCGCGCGGCAACCCGTTTCTGCTCGAACAGCTCGCGCGCTATGCCTTGACCAGCGATCAAACGGCGACCAGCGGCATCACTTTGGCGATGATGCTCGATGCGCGACTCAGTCACCTGCCTAAAGGCGCGCGCGCGTTTGTCGATGCGCTCGCGGTAGCCGGCCGGCCTATCAATCCCGAAGTGGTCTATCAAGCCGCGGAACTTTCCGGTGACGAACTGCAACTGATTGGTTCACTCAGAGCAGCTCAGTTTATTCGCGCCGGCAATGGCCACACGCTGGAGCTCTATCACGATCGTATTCGCGAAACACTTGCTGTGCAGTTGTCGCCAAAGAGAGTTACCCAGATTCACAAGCGATTGGCCCACGCTATTGAGGTTCGCGGCATAGACGATCCGGAAGCGTTGTTTGAGCATTATCTCGGCGCCGGCGAACGAGTCCGCGCGGCAACGCACGCCGCCGTCGCCGCCCGCAAAGCGGCAAGCGCACTCGCCTTTGATCGCGCCGCAGCTTTTTACCGCCGTGCCTTGGAACTCGCGCCCGCGCGCGGCGCTGAACTAGTCGATCTAAAACGCGGACTTGCCGAGGCGCTCGCAAATGCCGGCCGCCCGGCCGAAGCGGCAGAAGCTTACCTTCAAGTGGCCCAGTTAAGTTCTGCGGCCCACAGTCTTGATTTTCGCCGGCGTGCCGCGCAGCAGTTGTTGATGGGCGGTCACCTCAAGGAAGGTCTGGAACAAATTCGCTCGGTGCTGGCGGCGGTAGGGTTCACCTTGCCGGCAGGTCCGCGGCGCGCGCTGTTTTCGCTCTTGCTTAAGCGACTTCAGATTAAGTTGCGTGGACTGAATTTTACTGAGCGCGATGCGAGTCAAATTCCGGAAGCCGATCTGGTGCGGATAGATACCTGTTGGGCCGTGGCCGCGGGGCTCGGCGCAGTCGATCTCATTCGCGGCGCGGATTTTCAAAGTCGTCATCTGTTGTTGGCGCTTAAAGCCGGCGAACCTTATCGCGTGGCCCGGGCAATGTCGTTTGAAGCCGCGCAAAGCGTGTCTGCCGGTGGTAAGACTAAAGAACGCGCTTTGCAGATCGCTCATCGCGCTGAAGAATTGTCTCAGAAAGTTGGCCACCCGCATGCAATTGGATTATCAATCTGGGCGCGCGGCGTCAGCGCATACCTAGTGGGCGAGTGGAAACTTGCGGCTGAATTCTGCGAGCGCGCTGCCGAAGTTTTGCGTGACCGCTGCACCGGCGTGACGTGGGAACTGACCATGGCGAACCGGTTCATGTTGAGCGCGCTTTTGTATCTGGGCGAGCTGGCGGAAGTTTCGCGCCGAGTGCCTTCGTTGCTTACTGCTGCACTCGAACAGGGAAATGTTTTCGCGGCTACTGATCTACGCACGCGCATGAATTCGATTTGGCTTGCGGCCGACGATCCCGATAAAGCGAGGGCTGAAGTCATCGAAGCTTTGAAAGCCTGGCCGCATGAAGGATTTCACTTGCAACACTACAGCTCGCTGCTGGCGCAGGCGCAGATCGAACTTTACACGGGAGACGCCGACGTTGCCTGGAAGCATATCGCGGGACAGTGGCACGCGCTGGAGAATTCCATGTTGCTGCGCACGCAAGTGCTCCGTATCGAGGCGACTTACTTGCGTGCTCGCGCCGCACTGGCGACGTCGTTGCAGAACGGTGATCGAGATAAATTGAGTTTCGCCGAGCGGCTTGCTCATAAGATCGAAAAAGAAAATATGTCGTGGGCAAAGCCATTTGCTGTCGTTGTGCGAGCAGCGGTCGCGCATCAGCGCGGTCAAAACACTGAGGCGACAACATTACTCGCGGCGGCGGGCGATGGTTTCGAGCGAGCGGACATGCGGCTTTACGCGGCAGCCTCGCGCCGGCGTCTGGGCCAGCTGCTCGCTGACGATCGCGGCCGGCACTTGATCGCGGCCGCTGACGCCTGGATGACGACGCAACGAATCAAGAATCCTGAACGAATGGCGCGCATGCTCGTGCCGGGATTCTGACTTTGGAGTGCGGCTTTGGAGTGCGGCGGCTTGACGCCGCTTTTCAAGTTACCTTGGCGATTTCCTAAAAGAGAACACGAGACGCTTGGGCGTCGTCCAAAGCGGCGTCAAGCCGCCGCAGTCCAAAAAAGAGAAAGCGGCGTCAAGCCGCAGTCCAAAAAAGAGAGCAAGTTATGGACACACTGAAGACACTTACCTACGACGTTACCGGCGCGATTGCGCGCATCGTGCTCAACCGACCCGAGCGCGGCAATGGCATCACTTTCGAGATGCCGGCGGAGCTGGCCGCCTGCGTTGAGCGCGCCAATCTCGATCCTGCCGTCCACGTCATCGCTCTTTCGGGTAATGGAAAAGGCTTTTGCGGCGGTTACGATCTGGTTATGACCGCGGAACAAAAACTCGGCAGCGAAGGCGAGTTGATGGGCTGGCCCAAAGGCTCGCCGATGGACCCCAAAGTGCAGCTCGCGAATCACGATCCTGAAGGCACATGGGATCCGATTGTCGACTACGCCATGATGAGTCGCAATGTGCGCGGTTTCATGAGTCTTTTTTACAGCGACAAACCAGTCGTTTGTAAAGTGCACGGATTTTGTGTTGCCGGCGGTACGGACATGGCCCTCTGTTCCGACCTGCTAATCATCGAGGACACCGCGCCGATTGGTTATCCACCCGCGCGCGCCTGGGGCGTGCCGACCACCGCGTTGTGGGCTTATCGCATTGGAGCTGCGAAGGCGAAACGACTCCTCTTCACCGGCGATTGCCTGACCGGCAAGCAGGCAGCGGAATGGGGACTGGCAACTGAATCCGCGCCAGCAGACAAATTGGATGAGCGGTTTGAGAATCTGCTTGAGCGAATAGCCAGGCTGCCAGTCAATCAGTTGGTGATGATGAAGCTTTTGATAAATCAAACGCTGCTGGGCCAGGGTCTTCATGAGTCCCAAATGCTGGGCGCGCTTTTCGACGGCATCGCGCGACACACTAAGGAAGGTTACGCGTTTCAGCAACGCGCCGGGGAAGTCGGTTTCAAACAGGCGGTCAAGGAGCGAGACGAACCATTCACCGGCGGCGTTGAATAGTAAAGGCGAATTCAAACTACAAGTGTAATGGTTGATTTCGTTTTTCGCTCCAGGGGAGCGAGATGTTTATAGCTACAACCGTATGTTCAAATATCTCGCTCCGTTAGGAGCGAAACGCGCAGTGGAACCTGGGTAGTCAAGAGCGATTGCGCTCCTGGGAGCTAAAGACTAAAGAGGAACCGCCGGGCTATAAACATCTCGCCCCCCTGGGGCGAAGCGACAAACAAAGTTCTGCGCGAATTTCCTTTTGCGTGCTTTCTCGATTCGCAAAGAACTGCAAAGAGATTCTTCAGGAGACCAAATCTCAATGATCTTCAAAAGTCCTCACGCGCCGGTGAACATTCCTGACTCAACGATCACCGAGTACGTCTTGCGTAATGCCCACCGGCTTGGCGACAAGCCCGCGCTGATCGATGGACCAAGCGGCCGCACCTACACCTACGCACAACTTCCCAATCTGATTGGCCGTCTCGCTGCGGGCCTCGCTCTTCAGGGCGTTAAGAAAGGAGAAGTGTTCGCAATCTACAGTCCAAACCTGCCGGAAGTCGCTCTGGCTTTTCATGCCGTAGCCAGCCTGGGAGCGGCAACGACGATGGTGCCGCCGCTGTTCACTGACGAGGAAATCACCAAACAACTGAAGGATTCGGGCGCCCGCTACTTGCTGACCGTTCCGCAGCTTATCCAGAACGCGCAAAAGGTGGCTGAGGCAGCCGGCATAACCAATCTTTTCGTAATCGGCGAAGCTGAGGGCGCAATTCCGTTTGTCTCATTACTGAGTGAAGCCCGGCTCGCGAACAGCACACCGATAAATGTACATGAAGACTTTGCAGCCTTGCCCTATTCCAGCGGCACCACCGGACTTCCCAAAGGCGTCATGCTTACACATCGCAATCTGGTTGCGATGTTGCGCTTGATGGAGACTAACGAGGCATTTTCCGGTGACGACACGATGATCTGCGTCGTTCCGATGTATCACCTCTATGGTCTGCACATCGTGGTTAATCTCGGACTCAGTGAAGGCGCCACCATCGTGACCGTGCCACGGTACGACCTGGACCAATTCCTGCAAGTGCTCGAGAAATACAAAGTCACGGTTGCGCCGCTGGTACCGCCTTTAGTGCTGACGCTGTCGCT
>DASQPM010000461.1:0-4185 GCA_035643935.1 Pyrinomonadaceae bacterium
GCGATCTTGGGATGCATTTTCCGGACACCGATCCGCAATGGAAAGACGCCGCTAGCCTGCAGCTGCTATCGCGCGTCGTTTGGCTGGCACACGAACGTAACATTCACATTGTAAATGTTGACGCGACGATCATGCTCGAAGCGCCACATTTGCGGCCCTACATTCTTTCGATGCGCGAACGCATCGCAGAAACTCTGGCTGTTGAGGTCGGCTGCGTCAGTGTTAAGGCAAAGACGGGTGAGGGTGTTGATGCGGTGGGAAAAGGACTCGCCGTTTCTGCGCAGGCCATCGTACTTATTGAATCGTAAAGCAAACTGTTAGTTTGCGGCAGGCGGAAAGAATCAACTGAGTGCCAATTCGGGGTAGTGTCCTAATTTCAGTTCTCTCTGTGTGTCCTCACAAAGGTTGCACAGAGATTAATTCAAACTAAGACACTACCCCAATTCGCAGTAGCAGTTTTTGAGTCACACAAGCTAAGAGGAAACGATTGAGACCGCAGGACGTCATACGAAAAAAACGCGACGGCGCGCAGCTTTCGCGCGAAGAGATCCTCTTCTTCATCGACGGCGTTACGCGCGGCACTATCGCCGATTATCAAATCAGCGCGCTGTTGATGGCCATTTACCTCAACGGCATGAACGATGGTGAACAGGAAATCCTCACCGAGGCGATGCTGCGCTCGGGGAACATTCTCGACTTCTCATCGATAGCAAAACCAAAAGCAGATAAACACTCGACCGGCGGCGTTGGCGACAAGACCTCGTTGCTGATTGCACCGATGGTTGCTGCGTCCGGAGTTTGTGTGCCGATGATTTCCGGGCGCGGGCTGGGCCACACCGGCGGCACACTGGATAAGCTGGAATCGATCCCCGGCTATCGTGTGAATCTCAGCGCTTCTGAATTTGAAAACGTTCTACAAACGGTTGGCTATGCCATGTCCGGTCAAACCACCGAGCTGGCGCCCGCAGATAAAAAGATGTACGCGCTGCGCGATGCGACCGCAACGGTGGAAGCGATTCCACTGATTGTCGCGTCGATTATTTCCAAAAAGGGCGCGGCTGGACTAGACGCCATGGTCATCGATGTAAAGGTTGGTTCCGGCGCTTTCATGCGCAATGAAATGCGCGCCCAGGCGCTTGCTCACGCGCTGGTGAAGACGGGAAACTCATGTGGCATTCGCACGCGTGCTTTACTTACCGACATGAATCAACCGCTGGGTCGCGCCGTGGGAAATTCGCTTGAAGTAAAAGAATGCGTTGAGTTGTTACGCGGCGAGATTGATGATGGCACGCGTCCTGTTTTGGATCTTTCAATAGAACTGTCAGCGCACATGCTGGTGCTGTCGCACGTTGATGACTCGTTGGCTGCCGCTCGCAAGCGACTCCATGACATTCTGTCGTCGGGCAAGGCGTTGGAAAGTTTTCGCGCCAACGTTGCAGCGCAGGGCGGGGATGCGCGCGTGTGCGATGAGCCTGCTAAGTTTCTTCCTTTGGCGGCAGAATCGTTTAAGGTAGAATCGCCGCGTTCAGGTTTCGTCACCAAAGTTAATACGACGGACGTCGGCCATGCCATTGCGGCAATCGGCGGGGGACGCGTACGCATCGACGACCAGATAGATCCGTCAGTAGGCTTCGTCACAGACGTCAAAATTGGAGATCGCATCGACGCAGGCGGCAGCATCGGCGCCGTTTTCTGTCCCGATGAAGCGAAGGCGAACGAAGCGGTGCAAGCCATTCAAGCCGCCTACGAAATCGGCGCAGCACCTTTGGAGAAACTATTGTTAGTGAAGGAAGTAATAAACGAATGAAGCTGGTGTTCGTGTCCATGGCTTCGATCCTGTTATTGCTGGCGGTGTTTGCCTCCGGCTGCAACCGCACGAGTTATAGCGCCGACGACAAATCGAAAATTCACGTTGGCATCGTCTTCGATATCGGCGGCAAAGACGATCGTTCATTCAACGCGGCTGCTTTCGCCGGCGTAAAATGCGCCGAAACTGGTAATTGGCCCGATGGGACGCCCTGTGGCAAGCAAGCACTGAACATCGTGCTGCGAGATATTGAACCCGGTACGCCAAATTCTATTGAACCTGCCATGCACGCGTTTGCCGAGCGTGGTTACGATTTAATTATAGGCGTTGGCTTTGCGCAGGCGCCGATCATGGAGCGCGTGGCGAAAGAATACCCCAACATTCATTTCGCAATTGTTGATGGCGTTAGTGAGCTTCCAAATGTCGCTTCGCTGGTCTTCAAGGAACACGAAGGTTCGTATCTGGTCGGCATGCTCGCCGCGAAAAAGTCCCAGACCGGCACCATAGGATTTTTGGGTGGAATGGACATTGGTCTTATTCATCGGTTTGAAGGCGGTTACGAGGAAGGCGCGCGGGCAGTCAATCCTAATATCCGCGTACTTCAAAATTATGTTGGTGTGACGGATTCGGCCTGGAACAATCCGGGCAAGGGAAAGGAACTTGCGCTCGCGCAAATCGGCAAGGGCGCCGATGTGATTTTTACTGCCGCCGGTAATTCCGGGCTGGGCGCTTTCGACGCCGTTGAGCAGGCCGGCAAACAAAATGGTCGCGCCATGCACTTCGTGATCGGCGTAGATTCAAATCAGAACATGGTCAAACCGGGCTTTGTGCTCACCAGCATGGTCAAGCGTGTTGACAACGCCGTCTATGCAATCGTCGATGACGTGGTGAAGGAAAGGTTTCAGGCCGGCTTTCACGTTTATGGACTCGACAAAGACGGCGTCGGTTATGCAATGGACGAGAACAACAAAGACCTGGTTACTCCGGAAATGATTCAGCAAGTGGAAGAAGCGAAGAAGAAGATCATCGCTGGCGAGATTAAGGTTACGGATAAAATGGCTAAATGAAATATGTCAGTCGCTAGTAGTCAGTAGTCAGTTGCTTGTTTCACCCTTAGGAGACTCATTATGGCTCGGACCAATTTTGAGAATTTAAGGGTGTATAAGTTGTCGGAAGAACTTTCCGATTTGATTTGGATCGTAGTGCTTGCATGGAGCCCTTTTGCCCGGGACACCGTGGGCAAACAACTTGTGAGATCTGTTGATAGCATCGGGGCAAACATTGCAGAAGGCACCGGCCGCGGCACTTTCGCAGACAACAAACGCTTTGTGCGAATTGCAAGAGGTTCACTGAACGAGTCAAAACACTGGTTGAGACGTGCCTTCAAACGCGATTTGTTAACCGCCAAACAAGTCAGAGATCTAAAGCCGCTCATTGATGAACTGGGGCCAAAATTAAATGCCTATCTGAATTCCATCGGCCGGGACAGTCGACTTCGAATTCGTCAGGAACCAGCAACTAACAACTGACAACTAACGACTGACAATGAACAAGTGCTCGAGTTAAGAAACATAACAAAGCGATTTGGAGACGTGCTGGCGAACGACAACGTAAATATCGTCGTTAAGCCCGGGACTATCCATGCCATCGTGGGCGAGAACGGTGCCGGCAAGTCTACCGCGATGCGCATCGCTTACGGTTTTTACAAAGCCGATAGCGGCGAGGTTATCGTCGACGGCCAGGCGAGAGAGATCAACAGTCCTCATGATGCGATCGCGCTCGGCATTGGCATGGTGCATCAACACTTCATGCTCGTCAGCACCATGACCGTTGCAGAAAATATTGTGCTTGGCGCCGAGCCGGGTAGCGAGGTTGCACTAGACCTCAACAAAGCGGCTGCCGACATTCAAAAGCTTTCAGAGGAATTCAAGCTTGCCGTCAATCCGCATGCAGTTATTGAGCATCTTTCGGTGGGCCAGCAACAGCGCGTCGAGCTGTTGAAGGCTTTGTATCGTCATGCCCGGGTTTTGATTTTGGATGAGCCTACAGCAGTGCTCGCGCCGCAGGAGGTTGATGAGTTTTTCGCCATCCTGCGCGGCATGCGGCAACAGGGCAAAACGGTCGTCATCATCACCCACAAGCTTTCTGAAGTCTTGGCCATCTCGGATGAAGTAACTGTAATGCGCGACGGTCGCGTCGTCGGTCGCTTGCAGACAAAGGAGACAAACGCAGCAGAGCTGGCACGACTAATGGTCGGCCGCGAAGTACTGCTGCGAGTTGAAAAGCCGCAAGCAGACGTGGGCACCACCGAACTGTCAGTAAAAAATCTTTCTGTGTCCAGCAGCGAAGGTACAAAGCGCGTTGATGGAGTTTCGTTT
>DASQPM010000462.1:0-5344 GCA_035643935.1 Pyrinomonadaceae bacterium
TCCCGTCGGTCTGAGCACGGTTACGAAACTCGCGCCTGCACGTATGGTCGGCCTGATGATGGGTGTTTGGTTTCTCTCGATCTCAATAGGCAGCTACATTGCGGGGCTAACAACGCGCTTCTTCGCCGGAAACGATCCCGCTATATTGACCCGAGCTTTTGGAATCTTCGCTGCCATCACTTTGATCGCCGCGTTTATCCTGGCACTGCTGACGCCATTGATTAAGAAAATGACTCCACGAGCGGCCTAGTCACTAGCGAGGGGTGGAAACTTTCCGTCTCTTCGCAAGTCCAGGAGAACAATATTTTGAAGAAGCCAGCACGAGTTTTGTTTGCGATTCTGTTTCTATTTTCTATTTCGCTTCCCACCCTTGCTCAGCAAAAGCTTCTAACCATTGACGACATTTTCGATCCGGTGAAGCGTGTCAACTTCAACGGCACCGTCCCCAACATTCGCTGGCTGAAGGACGGCACGCATTATTTGTTGGCAAATGATGCGTCAAGAAAAGAGGTTCCGCGCCTGCAAAAAGTTGACGCGCTCACAGGCGCGGCGGAGCCATTCTTCAACGCTGCAAAAATGGAAACAGCTTTTGCAGCGATTTCCGGAATCAACGCGAAAGACGCGAAACAGATCGCCAACCGCAGTTCCTATCAAATGAATCACGCCGAAACCACGGCGCTGATTAATTTCTCAAATGATCTTTATTACTACGAGTTCGGCAGCGACAAAGCTGTAAAGGTCACAAACAATCCTGGCGACGAAGAGGTCGGCGAAACTTTTAGTCCCGACGATCGCATGATCGGCTTTGTTCGCAAGGGCGACATGTTTGTCTTCGACATCGCCCGGGGAACTGAAAAACGATTGACAACGGACGGTGGTCCAAAGATTTTGAATGGGCGGTTGGATTGGGTCTATCAGGAAGAACTCTACGGGCGCGGCAATTTTGAAGCTTACTGGTGGAGCCCGGATTCAAAGATGATCGCCTACCTGCGGCTCGATGAAGACCCGGTTCATGAATTCGCCGTCGTCGATCACATTCCTTATCACCAGATTGTTGAACAAACCCCTTACCCGCAGGCCGGGGATCCGAATCCGCTGGTCCAACTCGGCGTGGTTAACGCTGATGGCGGCGCAACGCGTTGGATTGACAACTCAAAATACACGGCCGCCGACTTGCTGATCGTGCGCGTGAGCTGGAGCCCGGACAGCAGCCGCGTGGTCTATCAGGCGCAGAATCGTGAGCAAACATTTTTGGACCTGAACTTCGCTGAGCAGAAAACCGGAAAGACAAGGACAGCCTTTCGCGAAAACTCAAAGACGTGGGTGGAAGCGATCGACAACCCAAGCTGGCTTAAGGACGGCTCATTTCTTTGGCAAAGCGAGCGCAACGGCTGGCGGCATCTTTATCACTACGATCGCGATGGCAAGCTGATCAAGCAAGTTACCGATGGCAAGTGGGAAGTGCGTTCGATCGACAATGTAGATGAGACTCAGAACATCATCTATTTCAGTGGTACGGAACATAGTCACGTGGCATTACAGACTTATAGAATCAAATTGGATGGCAGCGGCATGCAGCGACTGACGACTGCCGAAGGGTCGCACAAAGCAACATTCAGCCCGGGCTCCAAGCTGTTTATTGACAACTGGAGCGACGTCAACACGCCCACGCAAATACGCCTTTACGACGCTGATGGAAAACTGGTGCGCGTCATTGAAGAAAACAAAGTCGACGCGTTGAAGCAATACAAGCTGGGCACGGCCGAACTGCTGCAAGTGAAAACGCGTGATGGTTTCCCGATGGAAGCCATGATGATCAAGCCGCCGGATTTCGATCCGACTAAGAAATATCCGGTGCTGGAATTCACTTACAGCGGGCCCCATAACCCGCAAGTCCGCAACGGCTGGGGAAGTACGACCTACATGTGGCACCAACTCATCGCCCAGCAAGGCTACATCATTTGGATTTGTGATAACCGCACCGCCAGCGGCAAAGGTGCAGCGTCGGCATGGCCTGTCTATCAAAATTTTGGCGAATTGGAATTGCGCGATTTGGAAGTTGGGGTGACCTGGTTAAAGAGCCAATCGTATGTTGACGGCTCGCGCATCGGGATTTGGGGCTGGAGCTACGGCGGCTACATGACCAGCTACGCGCTGACGCACAGCCAGAGTTACAAGCTGGGCATTGCCGGAGGCACGGTTGCTGATTGGCGCGATTACGACTCGATTTACACTGAGCGTTACATGCGCACGCCGCAAAACAATCCCGAAGGTTATAAAAAGAGTTCACCGGTCAATGCGGCAAAGGACCTCCACGGCAAACTTCTTTTAATTCATGGCGCGATTGATGACAACGTGCACATACAAAATACAGTGCAGTTTGTCTATGAATTACAAAAGGCAGGCAAGCAGTTTCAGTTGATGGTCTATCCCAAGTCGCGTCACGGCGTCACCGATCCGGTGCTGGTCAAGCACATGCGACAGATGATGACAGACTTTATTCTGGCTAATCTCTAGCGCAGGTGTTGGCGGGGGCAAGCCACCCTTCCCAACCTGAGAGCTTTTTTAGCTAGCATGACTTCTGCTCGGATTGGAAGCCTTTCTGTCCGGGAAGATGTTCAAGCTACATAACCTCTCAGGTTGGGAAGGGTGGCTTGCCCCCGCTCTTTTGGTCAAATTAATAAATACGTTTTAGCTTCTCTGACACTTCGGACAATAGTAAGTGGATCGGCCGCCTTGCACTGCGCGACGGATCTTCATTCCGCAGTTAACGCACGGCTCGCCCTCGCGTTCGTAGACACGCCAGAAGCGTTCATCGCTGCCAAAGTAGCTGCCGTTTCGATCTTCCAGGTCGATCTTCAGAGTTGAGCCCGCCTCGATCGCTTCATGCAACACATTGCGAATCGCCTCGTAAAGGAGTAAACCGCGTTTCCGCGAAAGGGTCTCCGCGCTTTTGAATGGACTGATGCGCGCGAGAAATAGCGCCTCGCTCGCATAAATATTTCCTAAGCCCAGAATCTTCGTCTGGTCCAACAGCAGTTGTTTCAAACTCCGCCGCGACTTTTTTAGCGTTGCGAAGAAATACTCCAGCGTAAATTCCTCCAGCAGAGGCTCCGGCGCTAGCGCCTTGATCTGGGCCAACTCTTTCAGTGCCTTCGCCGACAGCAGGCGCAGGCGTCCAAACTGCCGCATATCGGAAAACACCAAACGTCGATCGTTGTCCAGATGAAAAATTACGTGTGGATAAGGAGGCAGCGGATCGTCGAGCCTGACAGAAATGAATTTGCCGGTCATGCGCAGATGGACCAGCAGTACATCATCGTTGTCGAGTGCGATGAGAATATACTTGCCGCGCCGGCTGACTCCGGTTATCCCAGCGCCGCGCAGTCTTCTCTTAAAGGAGGAAGGAGATGGTTGGACCAAAAGCCGAGGCAGTCTGAGTTCGGCAGCCAGGATGCGCCGGCCAGAGACGGCACGGCGTAGCGCGCGCACGACATGTTCGACCTCAGGTAATTCAGGCATTCGCGCGCTGACAGTAGCACAGACTTCAGTCTATGCTTTTCATTCTCGAATCACATGACTTAGTAACGAGCTCAGACTGAAGTCTAAGCCACCGTAGCACAGACTTTAGTCTGTGTTTCCCAAGCTAACTTGATACTTAGTAGCGAACTCAGACTAAAGTCTAAGCCACCGTAGCACAGACTTCAGTCTGTGTTTCCTAACCTAGACTTGATACTTGGCAGCGAACTCAGACTAAAGTCTAAGCCACCGTCGCACAGACTTTAGTCTGTGTTTCCCAAGCTAACTTGATACTTAGTTAGCGAACTCAGACTAAAGTCTAAGCCACCGTTTTAGATCACCCGCAACAGCAGCAGGATCAAAACAATCACCAGGATCAAGCCAATGCCACCGCTTGGTCCATAACCCCAGCTCCGGCTGTGGGGCCAGGCGGGCACAGCACCGAGCAATAAGAGAATCAAAATAATCAGGAGTATCAAACCCATCGCAGCTACCTCCGTTTAACGAAGCGTTGTCGAATGGGGGGTTGACTACTGTTGCGGGGAATTCGGGGTGGCTAAAAATAATAAGTTTTGGGCCAACAGTCAATTGTTTACTGGTTACAAATTCATTGATAAAGAGTCCGCGAACAGGAATTCAGTTACCGCGAGCGAGCTGTTCACCCTCGCTTAGTAAGTTCTGCATCTTGGGAACATCGGTCGCTTCCGCATAGATTCGCAACATTGGTTCAGTGCCCGACTGGCGAAACAGGATCCACGAATCATCGGCGAAAAGCAGTTTCGTGCCGTCCGTTGTTTCGACGCTCACTACCTTAAGACCGGCAAAGCTTGCAGGCGGCGACTGCTTTAGTGTTTCGAGTAATTGCTGCCCGGCCTCCATCTCCACGTGCAGGTCCGTGCGGCCAAAGTGAAATTCGCCAAACTCCTGGTGGAGTTCACGCAACATTTCTGTCGGCGGTTTGCCCGCAGTAATTATGGCTTCGAGGAAGAGCAGGGAATTCAGAATGCCGTCGCGTTCGGGAATGTGACCTTTAACGCCGATGCCGCCAGATTCTTCCGCGCCGATCAGAATGTCATCGTTGAGCATCAGGTCGGCGACATACTTAAAACCAATAGGCGTTTCATAAAGTTTGAGATTGAGCGCTGTAGCCATTCGTTTGAGAAGAACCGACTGAGAAAACGTTCGCACCACGCCGCCAGTCATCTTCCGTTCGCGAACAAGATGCAAAAGAATTAGCGGTACGACGTCATGCATCGTCATCGCTTCGCCAAGTTCGTTTACCGCGCCGAGGCGATCGGCATCGCCGTCGGTTGCCAGTCCGACCAGTGCCTTGTTTGCGATTACTCGTTGCTTTAGCGGCGCAAGATTTTTATCAATAGGTTCGGGGTTAACTCCACCAAAGAGCGGATCGCGATAACCACGTATTGTTTCAACCTTCAGTTCGCCACCATTTAGAAAACTTTCAACCCAATTGCCTGCTGATCCATGCATCGGATCGACAACCACGGACGCCTTCGCTTTGCGCAAACGATCCAAATCGATGTAGGAAGCAATCTGCGCGCGATAACTTTCTATCGCCGGCGACAACAGTTCACTCTGTTTGTTAACGAGCTCCTTACGCTTAGGTTCTTGCGCATCGACGAGCTTCTCGACCGCTGCTGTTGTTGCCGGGGATGCACTGCCACCCCACGGCGCTTTGATCTTGAAGCCATTGAAGTCGGGAGGATTGTGAGAAGCCGTGATCACTACGCCACCCTGCGCATTCAGTTCCTTGACTGCCCAGGAAATTAGTGGCGTCGGCGCTGCTTCATTGAAAAGGGAAATC
>DASQPM010000463.1:0-6793 GCA_035643935.1 Pyrinomonadaceae bacterium
CCTGACCTTCTTTTTTACCAGTCACATGCGCAGCGCTACTTCCGCGCGGTATTCGCTTCCCACTCGGCGCGCGTCAACGGTTTGATCGTTTCCAAATGCTTGCGGGTCAAGTCAGCATTTATCCCAGCCATCTCCTTCGCAAACCAGGCGTCGAAATCTTTTTCGACGTCGCCGAGTTCATGCGCCAGAACGTCAGTCCGCGCTACTTGCGTCGCCGCAGGGCGACCTTCGTAACCGTTAACATTGCCGTAAAGATCTGCCAGGTTTTCACGCAAGCGCTCTTCACCGGTGATGGCCCCACCTTCCTTTGTCGCTACGATTTTCTTGCGCAAATCATCGACCGCCGCGGAGGCTGCCCTGAGGCGAACGGCCAAAGGATCACCGGCAGGCAGCTTGGCCGCCCGATCATCCAGTGCGAGCCGCACATTGTTAATGCGCTCGACCGAGTAAGTCATGTTGCCTAACAAGTCGTAGAGCTTCATCGCCAGATCAAACTGAGCGCGTCGATCTTCAGCCGTGTGCTTCGAACGTGGATCGGGAATGACTTGCAACTCGGTCGTGTAAACCTGCTTGTCTTTGGTCATTCTCACTGTATAGGTGCCCGGCAATAAACGCGGGCCAATCGACGCGCCAAAAGCCGCACTCGCTGCCCGTGGAACTTGTGGCGCTTTAAGGCGCATTGGCCATGTCGAGCGATTTAGGCCACGACGTTTGCTGCTGGGAACCGTGCCTACGACCTTGCCAGTCGAATCGAGCACTTCGATTTTTAAGTCGCCAAAAATGTGGCGCTTCTTCTGATAGTAAACAAACACCGCCTCATCTGTTGGGTTGGGGCCGACAAAAGCGGCATCCCCATTGGCCCAACCGCCGCCGGCTGGGATGGCTTGTACGCTGGGCTTTGCTTGTAAAAAGACCGCTGCTTTCGCAAGCGTGTCAGCAGTCAACGCGCGCAGGGGCGTGATGTCATCCACAATCCAAATGCCGCGACCGTGCGTCGCTATCACCAGCGCATGATCGCGCGGGTGAATTGCCAGGTCGCGCACCGCAACGTTTGGCAGTTCAGCGCCTTTGTATTGGGCCCATTGCTTGCCACCATCGAGTGAGATCCACAAACCCATTTCCGTGCCGACGAACAGCAAGTCCTTATTAACTAAATCTTCTTTTACTACGTGCGCATAACCACGAACCGAAGCAGCCTCAGTCACAACCGGCGTCCAGGTTTGACCAAAGTCTGTGGTCCTGTACACGAATGGCCGCATATCTCCGAACGTGTGCGCATCGAAGGTGGCGTAAGCAGTTCCCGGATCGAAATGGCCCGCTTCGACTGAAGAAACCCAGGCATTTTTCGGCAGCCCCGAAATATTTGCAACCACGTTCGTCCATTTCTTGCCGCCGTCGCGCGTGACTTGCACGTTGCCATCGTCCGTGCCCACCCAAATCAGATTTGGATCTTTAGGTGATTCAGCAATAGCGTAAATCGTCGTGTGCATTTCCGCGGCGGAGTTATCGACGGTTACGCCGCCTGACTGCTCCTGCTTCTGCTTCTCCGGATCGTTGGTGGTGAGATCGGGCGAGATGCGCTCCCAGGTTTGTCCGTGATCGCGTGAACGGAAAAGAAATTGCGCGCCGATATAGATGGTGCCATCGCCGGTCGGACTTACATGAATGGGCGTATTCCAGTTGTAGCGGAGCTTGCCTTCCTTGTAGAGGGGCAACGGTTTGATGTTGCGCGACTCGTGCGTCTTGCGGTTGATGCGCGAAATTTCGCCGCCCTGATATTCAGCGTAGATGTAATTTGAATCCGAAGGGTCCGCAAACATCCAGAAGCCGTCGCCGCCGTACATGTTTTCCCACCGGCTGCTGGTAATGCCGCCGGGGTACGCGGAATCGCCGACCCACGAACTGTTGTCCTGCAGACCGCCATAGACGTGGAATGGCATGTCCATGTCCAGGCTGACGTGATAGAACTGCGAAATCGGCAGGTTGTCTGCTTTCCACCAGCGATTGCCGCCGTCGTACGAGTACCAGAGGCCGCCATCGTCGCCCGTGATCAAGTGATCGGTATCGTTTGGATCGATCCAAACATCGTGAAAGTCGCCGTGTGCGCCTCCCGAGATGTTACTAAAGCTCTTGCCGCCATCGTTGCTGGCAATGAGTGGTCCATCAGGCTTGTAGACTTTATTTTCATCTTTCGGATCGACTATCAGGTTTGCGAAATAGAACGGGCGCCAGACCATGTTGGCGCTGCGATCCGCCGCGGTCCAGCTCATGCCGCCGTCGTCCGATCGGTACAAACCGCCCTTCGGCGCTTCAGCTTCAATAAAGACATAAACAACATTCGGCTTTGAAGGAGCAACAGCCACGGCTATGCGGCCCCATGGCTTTGCCGGCAAGCCCTTGGCGGAATTCGAATCGAGTTCTGTCCAGGTCGCGCCACCATCGGTGCTCTTAAACAAACCGCTGCCGCTGGGCGCATTAGTACTGTCACCACCTGAACGAAAAGTCCAACCCTTGCGACGAAAGTCCCACATCCCGGCATAAATCGTTTGCGGGTTGGACTTGTCCATCGACATCATCGAACAACCGGTTGAAGCATTGGCGCCCTTCAGAATCCTGGTCCATGTTTTCCCGCCGTCAGTAGTTTTGTATACGCCGCGATCATCGCTGTCGCTCCACAACTTTCCCGGTGTACAAACATAGACAGTGTCAGTGCTGGTTGGGTCGATCAGGATTTTTGCGATCCTTTCCGAATCCTTTAATCCAAGGTTGGTCCAGTTGTCGCCGCCGTCTATGGATTTATAAACCCCATCGCCAACAGAGGTGCTGTTGCGCGTCCAGGCTTCGCCGCTGCCGACCCAGATCACTTTGGGATTTTTTGGATCGATGGTGATTGCGCCGATTGATTGCACTGGTTGCTTGTCGAAGACGGGCTTGAAGCTGGTGCCGCCGTTGACCGACTTCCAAACGCCGCCACTCGCAGCGCCGACATAGACAGTCAGCCGCTGGCCTTCGCGCACCGCATCGAGCGCGGCAACGCGCCCGCTCATCGCCGTTGAACCGATGTTGCGCGCGCCGAGCCCGGATATCGTTTCCGAGTCAACCTTGACCGGCGTTGGTTGCGGCGTTTGGGCGAACGCGCCAAACGCACAAATGAACAGACAAACAATCGTCGCTGACCAGCTATAGATAGTTTTCATCGCTCTCGGGCTCTTTCTTGTTGGGGATCTTTTTAAGTTAACCAGGATTCGCTGTTTGCTAACGAGACACAGACTGAAGTCCGTGCCACATTTGTTACGGCTTGGTTGGAGGTTTCGCCGGTGGTTTCTTTTCGTCCTTCTTCTTAGGCAGAGTATCCGCGGCGTCGGGCGGCCTGGTGCCTGGTTGTGCGCTTGTACTCGTCATCGGAAGACGGAATCGCAGGTCATCAATCGGCACGTTGGCTTCGATCTTTTCGTAAGTAACCTTGGCGCGGTTGGGGCTGCCCTTAACATTGCTCTCAACTGAAAACGGCATGTACCAGCCGCTCACTTCTTTGTAGTCGCCCAGGGACGTTTCGTACTCGCGCTCGGCGCCGCGGATCATTCGCTTGGTTTCGATCTTAATTGGCACGTAGTAATCGGTGTCCATGAAATAGTAGCGGACGTCGCCACTGGCCAACGTCACTTTCAGCTTAAAAGCATCGGTCCCTTCGACCGGTTCCATGCCGACAAACTCAACCTTGTTTCCCTTCTGCTGGTAGTTCACGAGTGGACCATCAAAGTCAGAGTCCTCGACAATTTGTTTCGTCTCTTCTTCGCCGAGCGGTTCCGGATCTTTCTTGCCCTGCCACGGCTCGATCTTCCAGCCCGTATGGCCGTCATAAGCATTCACAGCTGTCAATCCCTGGAGCGAAAATTCCTGCCGTACCATGTTCCCGCGCTTGTTCTCTTCCAGGACCGCCGCCTCAAAACCGCCGCCGCCACTAAAAGTGCCCGTGCGTCGCAATGTTTTTACTGCTTGAATTTTTTCCGCCCCGCCAGCGGTCTTGATGTATTTCGCTACAATCTCTTCGGCGGTTTGTGCCGAGGCGGGTGCGGCCAGTAAGGCCAATCCGGCCATCAGAAGCAGTACTCTACGCATGGTTTTCTCCTCGGTGATGATGGAAACAAATGAAAACGTTTCTAAATGTACTACGAATCGCTCGCTTTAGTACGGATAATCGGAAGCGAAGGTTTCCATTGGGCTATACGATTTCTTGAATAGACCTATGGATTATTACATCACCGATGGAGTTCCGGCATTTTTGGGTGTTGGAATGGTTTTACTCTTTCGGCGCTGGCAACACAAACCAGCGTCGCTATCCGAAAGCCTCATTCAATATCTGAATGGATAGAGGTTTGCCCGAACGTTCTGCCCGCCGGCCCACATTTCGCTGCCAGCTTTATTTTATTAAGCGCGCGATTCTATCGCTTTGTATGGGAAATGAGGGAAGCCCTCATCATAAATTTCATTCTCTTGATTGGCGCAATCCGATTGGGCATCCCTATTGCATTGATTTCGTTTGAACAACGATACCGTTCTCACGCCTCATCACTTTGGTGGGGCCGGACTATCTCGCAACAATCTTAGCTCTTTAAACTCATCGTTGCTGTTGCAGATCAAGCAGTTCAGATTTGCTCAGATTACCGTTTCTTCCTGAGATTCTTGCGCATTCCTTTCCGGAAGGGGACAACCACCATGAGTGACTCCACTATTTCACAAAACCCAAAGTTGATTGTGATTACAGCTTTGATTACCGCTATCACGTCGATCGGAGTGTCGGTCGTCGGCATCTTCCCTCAATTGCAAGCACGAACCATCCATCCGGAAAAAGCCGCGACCACTACTGCGGACAAGACTCTGCCAACGGAAAGATGGAGTATTCGCGGAGCGGTAGTAGACACCGAAACCAAGACTCCGGTGAAAAACGCCGATGTTGTCCTGGTTCCTATGACTGGACAAAACATCTCGAGTACCGGCAACGACGGTTCTTTTGAGCTTTCGGGCGTGCCCGAGGGAACCTACGCTCTCATCGTTAGAGAACCGGGCGGAGGAAGCAGAATAATGTTTCCGCAAAAGCGAGAGGATGGAAGCGATATTCTGATTGGTGAAGCTCCCGATCAGAAAGGCCGGCCGAAAACATTCATCAGTTATAAGATTGATAAACGAAAAGAGTGACTCTGTCTGACATTACAAGACTAGGACCAGCGCTTATCGGGTGGTCCCCTCAAACCTTCACATCAAGAAAGAGGCCTCAACCATGAAACATCGACTCTCTCAACTAATTGCTGCGGCTATTCTTTGCCTATTGTTCGCTGCCTGCCAAACCAAGTTCCCGAATAGCAAGATGGCGCTTCAGGCGTCCGATTACGTGACCGGTCAGATAACCTCTGCCTCAGATAGGCCAGCTACTTCGGTTTGGGTGATTATCAAGCAAAACGGCCAGGAAAGAGGCCGGTCACTTACCGGCGATGATGGCTCCTACTACATCAATAATTTAGGCAACGGCCAGTATGAACTACTGGTAACAAAGGGAGCGAACCAACTTTCAAGAACGATTAGTTTGCCACAGAATAAAGTCTTCAACATTAAAATCGATTTCTAGCGGCGTCACCAAGCATTGCATGCTTGCCCGATCTTCGCTTCCGCGACTTGCGTCACTTCCTTGAACTGGCTTGTATGATTCGCTAGTTTTCCTGTGGTTCTTTTCGTGTGCGTCGGCGGACAACTGGTGAGCGTTCCTTGAGCAAGTCTTTATGTCTTGACTCGATAATGTAGCAAAGTGCCTGATAACTCATGCCTAACAAAGATGCCGCGTGAGTCACGCGACCGTTAGCCTGCGCCAATGCTTTCTTAATCAGCGCGCCCTCATACTTTAACTTCCTTTCCTGTAGATCATCGGGCTCAGTCAGAAGAATTTCAGTCGCTTCTTCTGGACTCAATTCCAGAGGCACACTCGCAGCGACCTTCGCAGCGGCGTCACCTAATCTTATTTTCACTTCCTGACTCTGCGAGGTTGAGAGCCATTCACGCGCTTGCTGGTAAGCAGCTTGCAACGTCGCGGGAGAAAGTTGATCTATTTCTTCAATCAACGTGAGTGCTGCTAGTCCCGCCTTGTTCCGGGCGTCTACTTGGAGGGCGACCTTTATTGCTCGCTGAAAAATGAATTGGGCGCGTTCTATCCTATCTGCGCGAGCCAGAGCAATTCCCTGAGTGATCAAGGCGTCGGCTACTAAACAGTGATGCCCGCCACGCTCTAGAGCGGACGCTGCTCTACGTGCTACCCCTTCAGCCTCTTTTAGTTTTCCCTCCGCAATCAGCACCTGTGCGCGTGTTTCGTCAATCTGCGCCGTCCTAGCTTTGTCTCTGAAGCTAATCGTTAAGCGCTTGGCTTCGTCCAGATACTTGTGGGCTTCGCGGAACCGCGACAACTTAAAGAGAACTACTCCGACGTTGTTCTTAACGCTAGCACGAAAGACGGGGTTCTTGGCTAATTTGAACTGTTGCGCCGCTGCTTTGTATTCAGTGATTGCCAGGTGAAAGTAATCATTGCGCTTTTCCGCTACTGCGATCTCTTCAAGCGTCATTGCAAGCTGGTTGTGGTACTGGCCTTTAGTGGTGTGATCATTAACCCTCACGAAAAGCGAAGCGTTATCGGTGAGTATTCTAAGCGCATCATTATAGCGGGCGGCTGAGTGCTCAACAGTTGTCAGCTTCAAGAGTGCTCTTGCCCTGGTAGTCCCCTGGGGGTTCAGTTTTTTCAAAGCCTCATGGA
>DASQPM010000464.1:0-6069 GCA_035643935.1 Pyrinomonadaceae bacterium
ATCGGATGTCCTTTAGCATCCTTGACGATCCCTTCCAGCACCGAGCTCCCAGCCCGTGCGCTTGCGACAAGAAGAATCAATCCAATCAAACCAACAATTATTTTCTTCATAATAATGCCTCCCATGTTTACTGAGGAAATTTCTGAAGCTGGTTTGGATTGAACAAGAGCCACTTGGTGTTTTTGGCATAGACCGGTTTTACCTCGCCCGCAGCGCGACGCGCTGCCCTCAAGTTCCAGAAACGCAGTGCAATGGACGGTGCCTCTCACTTTGCTCCGCCGGTTTTTCCGCTAAACTGCAGTAACTGCGGGCGGTTAGCTCAGTGGTAGAACATCTCGTTTACACTGAGACCCGGTTGATTTTCTCACTATATTCCCGACTTGATCTGACGTGCTCAACGCTAGGTAAATCAGGAAAATTGCATGATCTCACGTACGCTCAAATAATGCCCAATAATTCCCACGAGTGGATAAACAGTAGATAAAACTAGAACGTTTCAGCGACTTTCAGATGGGCCGCTCAGAATCGCCAGATTTGTTTTGATGTTTCTGGGTCACTGCCTTGATACGTCCGACGTCAAAAGTGAGCGTAGCACGTTACCGCACTGCAAAAACGGCGTTTCCTGTTCTCGCTCGATGCGTGACTTGCAGTTTTAAGCGTTCGAGCAATGAGAGCGCGTGCTCCAGCTTTGTTTTGTGGGCGCCGTATTTCTTTACGTAACTACGACGCGCAGGCAGGATGGCTGCTTTATTCTGTTGATCGTTTCTCTTTCGAACGGTCTCAATCGTAATCCACAGCTTTTATCGGCAAGCCGAATATCCATCACGCAGGGCACTGGTTCAGTATGGTTAACGAGCGTATAAAATCCTGACGGAAGCGAGAGCAGCGCCTCAACGACAATTTTCATGCACAAGTCCCGATGGTCTCGGTAGTCTGCTTCCGAGATTTTTACGATGTTGAGTCCGACTAGCTTTGAGCATCTGTCGTCCGAAGGATACACAGTCATGCCGACGACCATGCCGCCACTTATAGCGTCGCTCCTACTGTTGCAATGTCGAGCACCGCGCCGGGAGAAATCGCTCATTCAAGAACTTCATACGGATTTCTGCGCTTGAAGTTCTCGCAACGTCTTTTGGTCTGGCAACCACTTAACTCTCCAACTGTTGACCTAGTGGTTGCTAAGAAAACGTCAATTGGCTGCGGAGTAAGTAAAAGCAAACAAGGAGCCAAGCGACTGCTCAAAAATCGCTTGGCTCACTAACAAAGGCACTCCTATGGGGTGGGGAATTTGGGGGATGCCTGTTAACTTCTTCTCCGGTTTTTTCGGCATCAAGTTGCAATGTAAATGGTTTCCAGCGCGGTCAGGGATCACGCCAGAATCGTTTTTGATTGCCGGATGGCAAATGATCCGGCCATGATGTCAACGAAAGCCGACTTATGAAAATACAAATAGCCCCTCGCTTAAAGCGCCTTCTTCGTGGTGCGACTTACGTGCTTCTGGCAGTCTGCGCGATCCCGTTCGCGCTGGCACAGCCCTGTTCGGTGACCAGCTCCTGTCCCGGTGTGGTATTCACCCAGCCGACTGTCTTCATTATCAACCTTAGTGAATCGGTTGACCCGGGCACTGTTCAGGCGAGCGATCTTACGGTTAATGGAACTCCGGCGGACTCGGAAACGGTCAGCGGAGATGACCTGAGCATTACCTTCACCTTCAACACCTCGCCTGTGGTGCTGGGCCACAATACCATGCACATTGCCGCTGGCGCTTTTAACTGCATCAACGGGCCGGTACTCGAATTCACCTGCACGTTCAGCTACCGGGTGTTGCCAACACCAAGGCCGCGTCCTACGCCGGTGCCGCGCGGGCCGG
Organism: Pyrinomonadaceae bacterium; assembly: GCA_035643935.1. Classification (GTDB taxonomy): domain Bacteria; phylum Acidobacteriota; class Blastocatellia; order Pyrinomonadales; family Pyrinomonadaceae; genus PSRF01. Next base: position 1,871 of record DASQPM010000464.1, read on the forward strand.
ATCCGCCTCCTACGCCAGCGCCGATCTGATTCCCGCTCCGCTGTCGTTCGGTCGGCTCTAGCAACGCGCTAGAATCGTTTTTGATTGCCCGGCAGCAAACGATCCGGCCATAATCTCATCGACGAATCCTGCACGCTTTACGATTCGCCGCGCGTTGTGTGTTTCCCGTTTTCTATTGGCTTGTGCTCAGCGCAAATCATTCGCATCCTGAGTGGGCGTACGCTCTTCGGGCGCTTTACACTTGGATCGAGGGTCCAACTGTCCATTTTCAAACAACTGGAGAAATTTCATCGATCATCATTCCCCAATTCAGCTTTTTGAGATTCGTTTCGTTTTGGGTACTGCCGCTCGTCGTGTGTTGGCTTGTCTTATTTGTGTTGCCTCGTGCTATTCGTTGGGTAGTAGACTGATTCCGTAATGAGTAAATCTAGTTCGCAACACGTTTACGAAGTCCGCCCGCGCAAAGATAAACGCGGCTTTGATTTGATCTCCGATGCGCTGCCATTCGGTGGACCGTGGTACACACAAATCCCGGATGCAGTTGATTACGCCAAATCTTACAACCGATCACATGATGTTGTGATTCGCGTTTATGATCAATCAGGCGACGTGATCCAGACGCACGAACACGAAGGCGATTTCAAAGAGCCCTAGCGTGCAGCCGTCGTCATCCCCGCCGATTGAAGAATAGCCTTGAGGTGATTCTTGAGCCCCGCCTCCACCTTTCTTTTACCGGCAATCGAATTCTCATAGAACAGGACGCGGAATGGCGAAACGTCGAATGGGAGGTCCGTTGTTTTCTCCGCAATCAAGATTGTGGGTTTTTGCAGAGCGTGGGCGTATCCTACTTCATAATAAACATTCGAGTTGGCCGGAGTAATGTCAGCAATGACCACCTGCGCCTCTAAAATTTGTCGTTCAACGTCCTGAATGATCACTCCCGGGCCGAATGATTCATCAGCGCGAATACAACTTAAGCCTAGTTCTTCGGTAACTGGCCGAATCACTTCCGTAAAGAGTTCATTATACGGTGTGGAGAACTGCATGATGACGAACGCGGTCGCCGGAGTGGCCTCAACAGAAAAGTCCGTGATTTTTATTGTTGCTTTGCTGCTGCACCAGATTCCCGCTTGGCCGCGTGGAAGGGGAAAAGGCAATTTGGTTGCTATTACTTGCACGTCGTCGACCCAAATTGAGATGCTTGAGCCAAATGCGGTGACACGCACCTTGTATTTACGCCCCTCAACGATTTGGGTGCCGAGACCGGCTTGACCATACGGCACCCACTGTGCGTTAACGAAACCCATAAGGGACGCAAAAACGGTGCCTCCTAGTTGAGCTTCGATGAACGACGTGTTGAGCGGGTTATAGAATAGCATCAGCCCACACGCCGAATCTTTGGCGTCAGTAAATTCAATCGTCCCTTGAAGAGTGCCACCCCCAAAGAACTGATCGCTCAATAAATTGCCGATATTGCCTGGATCCGCTCCTGTCGTCGCTTGTTCCAATCCTGTCGGTTGTGTTGGTGTTCTGCCCTCAAAAATTACCGAGTTATCAGTGATTTCGAATTTTCCAATCAACGGGATAAAGTTCATTGCTTTTTCACTTTAAGTGACGAAACCGATAGTCGTCAGCAACAAAGATTGTTCGCCCATCGCGACCCACGGCTGTGACACAGCCCCAACTCCATCCGGCTTTGCTGAGATTCTCTGTAGCTTTACTGATTGTTGTTGATCACTTGCGGCGCAGGCTTGCTCAGTTCAAGCTGTGCGCTCACTTTCTGTAGGCCCGCAGTAAGCGCTTCAATTTGCTTTTGCCGCTGCGCGAGCTTCGACTGCAACCTTGCTGTTGCTGCGTTTACACGCGCTTCTGCATTTTTCCTCGTAACCTCGCGCCGGATTTCCCGCACTACATCAGTGGAAAGGAATTTGAAAAAATGAAAACCTTTATTGTTTATGATTTGGATTCAAAAATGCCCGTTGCTGTTGGCGAACAAGTAAGCGCGGAAACTGCGCGATATTGTGCAAGCGTGGCAACTGGAATTTTCCAGGCAAATCTTTTGGCAGAAGAAATTGATCTGGAAAAACAAATTACCTACTGAACCACAATGTGGGAAACTGCTGTGAAACTATTCCTAGCAACGAGGATGAAGTGTGCAGTTGTGTCTGCACTCATTTCGCTTGCGTTTGTATCGCAAGCATTGGCAGTTTTACGACCGCTTTTTCCGGCCAAACCCGCGCCGCCATTTAACGGTGAAGTCATTATCATAGGAGACGATTCGGTGATGGGGTGTGCAAGAAACCGCCTGGTATATGACCCGGGGCAGGCACTGTAGCCAGTAGGTAGACGCAGCGCTATGGCTCCCTGACGGGGCTCTCTCTCCTTTGGCAACGCTTTCGCTATACTCAGCTTTTCCTCGGCGCGCACAGCGAAACGCTTTCCGTCCCTGTGATGCGCCTCAGCAATCCAGATCGTTCGCCCGTTGGAATCAATCGCTGAGACCCAGCCCAAACTCCAACTAGCTTTGCTGAGATTGTCAGCGATGATCTCCTCATAATGACGCCTACAATGGAGGTCCCACTCACTTTGCTCCGCCGGTTTTTCCACTAAACTGCAGTAACTCAGGGCGGTTAGCTCAGTGGTAGAGCATCTCGTTTACACCGAGAGGGTCGGGGGTTCGAAACCCTCACCGCCCAGGTTCTCAATCGTGATTCATGATCGGGAACTCGTCTGCGTTTGCGATTAACAGATTAGAATTGGATATTCCTCGGCTTCGCTCGGAATGACAGATCAAGAAGACGGCGGTTCCCAGAGTTCAACCCGGGTTCCCCTCTGGATCCATGATCCAGCCAAATTTACCGTAGTCGTAACTTTCCACTCTGGGATCAACATCGACACCTCCGCGTTTCAATTGCGCCAGGACTTCGTCCAGATTCTCCACTTGCAGGTTGATCATGAAAGGCTTTGTGCCCGGCGCGAAGTAATCGGTGTTCTGCGGAGACGGAGCCCAGACCGTGCATCGCTCCGAGTTTGCATCGTCCGCTTTTCGCCATTTAAATGTCGCGCCGCCTTCTTTTTCACATTCGATGCCAAGGTGCACGCGATACCACTGGCGTAGTTTATCTGGATCGTTTGCCTTAAAGAAAATTCCGCCGATTCCAGTAACCCGTTTCAAGTCGTGATGCTCCTCATTTCAAAGTGACGAGCAGCTAGTGCGGCGGCGTTGGCCTGGGCGCCGGAGTTGGACTCCTTGACGAGGTTGAACTCACCTTGAAAATGGCTCCCTGGCCGTAAGCGCCGCCTTGGGTCGTCATACCATAGAGCCATCCGTCAACCAGAATCACATTGTCAATCGGCTTGGAGCCGTCTCCATTTGTCTGCCCACTGAAGCTGTAAAGGCGTTGGTAATTGTTACCATCGGTATTTCTAAAACTCGTGACGTTCACTCTTTCTCATGGTGTCGGGTGTGGTGTTAGCGCTGTTTCTTTTGGCGCGAGCGCGGCGACGATTTTTTCAAAGCACGGATCTTTCCGCAGTGGATCCCAAAACGGCAGTAGTTTCAGCTGGCCATAGCTCATAGTGCTCGGCGGACGGACGGCGATTGCAAGCTGTTCGCAGGCGAGATCCTTCTCGCCAACCCATGCAGCGATCATTGCCAAATACGCGATCATAAGTGGGCCGTTGATTGCATCTTTTTCCGCTGGAAGAAGCTCGACCGCGCGTCGGCCTTCGCGCAGCGCTTGTTCTTTACGACCGAGACCGGCGTCGATCAAACCAAGCACGCATAGTGGCGGCCCGTAATTTGGTTGAGCTTGAACCGCTTTCTCCTGCTCCACGCGTGCAACGGTGAATGCCGCCCGTGCCGTTTGGTCATCATTCGTCATGCGAGCAATAACGCCTTCCATTAGCGGGCGATTAAAGTGAACTGCATAGTCGGTTAGAGGAATTTCGCCGAACGCGTTTAACGCATCTTCTGCTGCAGCCACGTCGCGCTCGGCCAGCGCACAACTCAGCCAATCATTGGCGATGTTCGGCAAGGCAGCGGGATTTGTCACCCGAATTGAATCGATTGTTTGATGCAGGGATCGAGTATCGGCTTTCCAGTGAAATTCCACGGACGCGCGTGCTACTTTCGTATCGACATCGCCCGGCGCGATGGCTAACGCGCGATCTAACACGGATTTTTCTTCAGCGTAGCG
>DASQPM010000465.1:0-6573 GCA_035643935.1 Pyrinomonadaceae bacterium
CATCCAATTCGTTGCTGAGCGCGGCTTGCTCGCTAGCAGTTACTACACCAGCGCGCGAACGCAGCTTGCGTGAAACAAGCAAACCAAATAAGCCGAGCGAAAAAACAATCAGCACGCTGGTGCCGGAGAAGACAGAGGCCATCCAGCCTTCGTCTTGCGGCGGGGTAATAATCTGAGATGGTCCTGAATCGGAGGTTGTGTTCTGTCCCGCTTCATTCGGCACGATGACGGCCGGATTCACATTGTTGTTGTGCGTTGGAGCAGGCGCCGTCTGTGTGGTGAGAGACTGCGGGTTGGAACCTAAGTTTTCAACCGTGGATGAAAGCTTAAAGGGTTGAGCGTCGCCCGGCGTTTGCGCCTTTGAGCGCGAATCCTCAAAAAGCAGTTGTTCCTCGACCGAAGGACTTAGGGCACGATCCACCTCTAGCGCTCGCGGTTGTAACTTGCCATCGACGTTCAACTGCATCCGGTTGCCATCGGTCTGTGCGTTGACGTTGGCGCCGGCTTTTGTTTGCACAAGAATTTCCAACGAAGTTCCCAGGCGACGGATCCGCACACCGCGCGCCATGCTCAGCGAATCAACCGCAACCGTGTTGGGCAGTACTACGTGATAACCCTCGGCGTCTTGCCAGGTTTGCGCCCGTCCCAGTGAGCTGTCAGCAACAATCGAAATCGCAGTGCCTCCCGCGGAAGGCTGAACCGCGATCGTAGAAACTTTGACCGGAGCTCGCAGCCTTTGGGCCTGGGAAGCAAGTAGCGGAAGAATAAAGACGACGACCAACGCCAACAGCAGGCCGGCAAGTCGTCTGACTTTGGACAGACGGGCTGTATGGTCGACGCCATCATTAACTGCGCAGTTTTTGAAATTGTGTTTCTGCATTGCGTTGAAGGGCTATTTGGCTATGAAAGCCGTTGCCGGATCAGGAAGGATCAAATCAATTTGGAGGACCGACTACCTTGACGATTTCATTAGCAGTTGAGACTGCTCATGGCGAGACGACGAAGCGAAAAATTATTGTTCGTCGCTGAACTTGTAGCCAATTCCCCAAACGGTCAGAACCATTTGCGGGTTTTCGGGGTTATCTTCGATCTTGGCTCGCAATCGGTTGATGTGTGAATCGATCGTGCGATCGTAGCCTTCGTAAGAGTAATCCCAAATCTTTTCAAGCAGGTATTTGCGGGGAAACACCCTGCCCGGATTCGCTGCGAAGAGCCGCAGGAGGTCAAACTCTTTCGGAGTTAGATCCACCTGACGCTCACCAATCGTAACTTCGCGCCTCGCCGGATCGATGCGCAGGTTACCGCGAGTGATTGGCGCCTCATCCTTGACGCCATCCACGCTCGCCGAAGTCTTGCTGCGGCGGAGCACCGACTTAATCCTGGCTTCCAGTTCGCGCAAACTAAAAGGCTTCGTGATGTAATCGTCTGCGCCCATCTCCAAGCCAAGTACTTTGTCAACCACATCGTCTTTCGCCGTGAGCATCAGAATCGGCAGGTGACTTGCCTTTTCTCGAAGCTCCCGACAAACCGCCAAACCATCCATCTTCGGCAGCATGATGTCCAAAACGATAGCGTCCGGAGTTTCATCCAAAGCTGTCTTCACACCCATCAAGCCGTCTTCGACAGTTTTCACGTTGTAGCCTGCGCGAGAGAAATACTCGCTAATAGCGCTGGAAATGTTCTCGTCGTCTTCGACGACAAGCAGTGAGATCTTGCGCTCGCCTGGTTCGGTCGGATGACTAGTGTCTCTGGGATTTTTCTGTCTGTCAGTAGCTGTTGTTGTCATCAGAATGACTCATGGGAACTGACAAGCAGGAGATTCAGAGGTAGGTGTCATCGGGTATGACACCTGTCGGGCGAAGGAATAGTAGCAGGATACGCCCGCGAAACTCAAGCCCTAAGTTTTGCTGGCTCAACGGCAAACGGTCAAACGCACGGAAAAATCGGCACTTTTGGAGTCCTTTGCGGGCCACAAGGGGATCCACAGTTCCCTCCTCTTCAGCTTGGGTGATACGGGTTAACGGCAACCCCTCCGTATCACCATGATACGCAAATTCGAGCGCAGTTCGTTGCCTAGTTGTGCGGGGCAGCGGGCGCATTAGCCAAAGACACTTTCAATTGTTGAGCCGCCTGCACCATCAGAGCTCTCAACTGCGAGCTGCCGATTTGACCTTTCCCCAAATCTTCCAGCACGTCGACCGCGCGCGGATCACGCAAGGCCGCTAACGCTTCGATGCCCGCGCGCACCTGAGTCAAACTTCCCTTTTCCAAAACTCGCTTGAGCATGTCGCTTACCAAAGGCAATGTTCGCGGGTCGTCCTTACCGATGGCACCTAAGAGCGACAGCGCAGCAGCCCGCACGGCTGGTTGATTCCCGGCTGCGACGAACTTAAAGCCTAACTCCAGGGCGCGTTTGTCGGCCAATGCTGCCAAGCCAGAAAGTGCGGATGCTCGAATCGTGTCATGCCATGACTGCGCATCAATTAGTTTAATCAATGCACCGTACGCATCGCCGCTTTTGGTCTGTCCTAAGGCCTGTGCTGCCTCGCCGATCACTTCGTAGCGTTGATCATTTATTGCCTGAAGATAAACAGGCGAGAGAGAGGCGTCTTTCGTAGCCGAGAGCACCCTAATAGCCCGCGCGCGAACCAGAGGCGTTGCATCTCTCGTCGCCGCGATTAGCGCCGCGCGAGCAGCATCGCCCCGAGAGTTGTTTAGCGCGGACACCGCTTCAAGACGGACGCCCCAAAACTTATCCTTTGCCAGAGCCGTCGCCAGTAGAATTTCAATCTGTTGCTTATCGGCTGCGGTCGTCGCTTCGTCATTCAATTTTGCAGACAGTTGTTGCAATGCCCAAAATCTACCCAGCATGTCATCGTCATGCGTTAGCTGATACGACAACTGGTCGGCAGATTTCTCAAATCGAAGCTCCTTTATCAACGTGTCGCCATAATCGAAATTAACAAGCAGCGGCGCGGAATCAACTTGAAAAGTGAAGCTCTGCTCTTCTTTCGGTTGAATCTGGGCCCGCTCGATCCTGGTTCCGCTCGCGGTCCCGATTTCAATCTCTACAGGCGTTTGGAAGTAAGTAACTTGCGGATAAGGTGAGGCAGGATCGGGCCCCTGCTCCTGCTTTACCCTCAGCTTCAAGGCTTTGGCGCCCGCATCATAATTCTGTGTGACTCGAAATATAGGATGGCCCATCTTGTAGAGCCACTCGTCAAAGAACCAATCCATAGATTGGCCGGTTGCTTCTTCAATCGCAATCCGAAACTGCTCGGTTTCGACCGGCTGATGCGCATACTTGGTCAAGTAATAGTTGATTGCGCGCCACCAATTTTGCTCGCCAAGATTTTGTCGCAGCATGTGCAACACCGCGGCGCCGCGCGGATAGGTGTAGGTGTCGAATACAGCGTCGGGATTAGCGTAATTCCTGGTAACGATCGGCCGGCGGATCCCCTTGGCCCAGGCGGCGTAATACTGATCCTGATTGTTCTTGACGTCGAGGTACAGGAAGTCGTCGTGGCCAAGACTGTGTTCATCCCACAATGCCTGAAAATAAGTCGCGAAGCTCTCGTTCAGCCAAATGTCCGACCAATTGCGAGCAGTGACATAATCTCCAAACCACTGATGGGCGAGTTCGTGTGCTTGCAAGCTGTCCATTTTATGACTGTCTGAGCGCGCATCGTGAATCATGACGTCGTATTGCGTGGTAGCAGATATATTTTCCATGCCGCCGTTGAAATCCCGCGCGACGGTCTGGGCATATTTTTCATATGGATACTTAACACCTGTCTTCTCTGAAAAGAATTTAACCATCTCCGGCAAGCGCGCGGCCGTGACTTTTCCCGCCTCAACTTCGCCTGGATAAACATTCGTTATCACGGGGATTCCGTCATACGTGCCAACGACGGGCACATACTCACCAACGATTATGGAGGTCAGATAAGCCGCATGTGGCGCCGCAATTTTCCAGTGAAAAGTGCGCGTGCCATCTGAGTTTTCTTTCGTTTCAACCAGACTGCCGTTTGAAATCACTGAAAGAGGCTTTTCAACCGTCGCCGTTATTTCTGAAGTGAAGAAATCATTCGGATGATCAAAACACGGAAACCAATAGTGGTTGTATTCCGACTCGCCTTGCGACCAGATTTGCCGCGGCCGGGTTGGGTCCTCCGTGGTCGGTTTGATGAAATTAAGACCGCCGGCGCCATTTAGGCCCAGTCCCTTAATCAAAGGACGTATAGTCTGATAGCCGATTACGATTTTGATTTCGTCGGCCGGTTGGTAAGCGCGATCAAGCACGATGCGAAGTTGTTGGTTCTTCTCGTCAAACTCATATTTCAATGGCGTTTTGCCCTTGAGTTTTATTGAAGAGAACCTCATCGATGCCGCATCGAGCGCGATGTTTCTTAGATCGTTCACTAACGGCGAAAAGGTTATGGTTTCGGTCCCCAATGCCTGTTCCTGCTGCCAGTCGAAGCGAAAATCAAGTGAGATGTGCCTAACATCGTAGTCATGACTGGGGACATACTGCGGCGGCGGAAGTGGACGCGGAGAGGAAACAGTTTGCCAGGACTCGTTAAAGTCTGGCGCGCTATAGGCAATTGCCGCTTGTGATAGAAGAAGAATTAGTGCCAAACAGAAAGCGTAGAGCTTTCGCGTGCGAACGGCATTGGACATAAGTATCACTCCAGCAATCAGTTCATGATAAAGCGATTCGTTATTGTTACATGCAAGGCCGTTGGGGCAAAACTACCAAAGGCGCACCTATGAGTTCGATGCGTTCGATGCTTGACTGTAGAGGTCAAAAATAAAAACTGAGCTTTTCTTGACAACGCTTTTGGGTGCGAGCAAAATCCGGCTTCCATCTCAAACTTGATTGCTCGGATTCAACCAGCAAGAATTTTTATGACGGTCGCCGCTCTCTCCCACACTTCGCTTCCCGAATTTGAACTCCTAAAACGCGGAAAGGTTCGCGACGTTTACACCGTAGATGAAGATCATCTGCTGATCGTGGCGACGGATCGAATTTCTGCGTTCGATTCCATTCTTCCTACTCCAATCCCGCGCAAAGGTGAAGTCTTGACCTCGCTGTCGCGTTTTTGGTTCGAAAAGTTACGTGACATCGTTCCTAACCATTTTGTCACTGCCGATTTTGAGCGAATGCCTGCCGCTGTGCAGCAAATCGCTGACCTGAACAAGCGATCGATGCTGGTTTGGAAGGCCGAAGTTTTTCCCGTGGAATGTGTCGTTCGCGGTTATTTGGTTGGTTCTGGCTGGAAAGATTATCTGCGCACTGGAGAAGTTTGCGGGCATAAGCTTCCCGACGGCCTCCTCGAATCTGCGGAACTGAAGGAACCCATCTTTACGCCATCAACGAAAGCGGAACAAGGCCATGATGAAAACATAACCGAAGCCCAGGTGCGCAACTTATTAGGGGCAGAAACAACCGATCGCTTACGCGCGACTTCAATTCGTCTTTACAACGAGGCACGAAAGTATGCTCGCCATCGCGGAATTATTATCGCGGACACGAAGTTTGAATTCGGACGCGACAAGAACGGACAAATAATTCTGGTTGATGAAGTACTCACTCCGGACTCGTCACGCTTCTGGCCGGCTGAAACCTATAGCCCTGGGAAATCACAGCCCTCTTTCGACAAACAATTTGTGCGTGACTATTTGGAAACGGTGGGCTGGGACAAGAAACCTCCCGCTCCGCAATTACCCATTGAAGTTGCCACAGCTACGACCGGACGTTACCTCGAGGCTCATAGACTTTTGACAGGCGAGGAACTTTAATATCCCTCTTATTCAGCTTCACTGGATTGCCCGGAAAACCATGCGCGCGCGACTTGAAAATCTTATCGATGAAATGTTGGATGGCCGTATCCTCTTGTCCGAAGCGGTAAGTGAATTCGAGAAGCTCTATATCAAAAAGGCCTTCCTAAGAAATCAAGGTCACCTCTCCAAAACCGCTCGAGCGTTGGGAATCCACCGGAATACTTTGTCCAAGCGTGTAACCGCCTACCAGCGCGCCGAAAGACCTCTGGTGCGTGCCGCGCGCGGCGGCGCTCGTTAAAACCCAACCTTAAACACGCGTTTGTGAGTGACAAACAGGAGTGTCCGTCCTCACTTCGGTTGACAATAACCCAGCCGCGAATTATGCTTAGCAGTCATCCACACAGAGTGCTAGAAAATAATCTGCACGCAGTCTTAAATTCAACTATAAGTGATTTTAGCTACGGAAACTGAAAGGAGAATTCGAAGAATGGCGACAAACATTACCCCTCTTCATGACCGCGTTATCGTGCGGCGAATCGACGAGGGCGAGCAGGTTCGGGGAGGCATCATCATTCCCGACACGGCCAAGGAAAAACCGCAGGAAGGCGAAGTCGTTGCTGTCGGACTGGGCAAGTATAAGGAAGACGGCACGCGGCAGGCGCTTGACGTGAAAAAAGGCGATCGCGTTTTGTTCGGCAAATACAGCGGCTCTGAAATCAAGATCGACGGTGAAGAGCTGATGATCATGCGCGAAGATGAAATTCTAGGAATCATCGCGCGCGCCGGCGC
>DASQPM010000466.1:0-7946 GCA_035643935.1 Pyrinomonadaceae bacterium
GCCATGAATCCGAAACGCGAGCACGCAGTAAGGTAAAGTTCTGAACGGCAAGCAGAGCCACGTCGCGCGCCAGTGCCACATTTTGTTGAGTCTTGAGCTCGGCTGGTTCGCGTGACGTCTTTACGATAAAAGGCGCCAACGCTGCATGACCTTCGGCGGCACACTCGCGTCCCTTCAAATAGGGAACTGCGTCATTGAAGATATTTGCCGCGTCTTCGGTGCGGCCGCCGCAGGTCGATGTGTACAACGCGTTGATTGGTTCGCCATTGTAGGTTGCCACCATCCCACGCGTTTCATCCACGGCGCGTGATGAAAGCGCATTCTCGGAAGTAAGACCGCGATAAACCTGCGAGCGTGTCGTCGGCAGCAGATCGTAGCCCTGCGATATGAACTGGCCTCGGTTTCTTAATGCATAAGTGCGTGCCGCAATTGCCTGGGCCTTGTGAGCTTCAATCAGGGGATAACCGCCCGCAGACAATTCGTTAGGGACTACGCCCTTCACATAATCTTCAAGCCCAATCACGTTAACGACAGTCAGCGCGCCTCGCGTATTTGCAAACACTTCAATCCGTCCGCGATATGGCTTGTCATTGAAACGTACCGGCGCCTTTTCATCGTCGGAACCAAACATGACGGGCGCACTGGAACTGAAGAGGCGACCCGAGCCGGCAGCAAAAGCAACCACCTCTCGCGACGGCGAGGTGGGCCGTGACGACGCTAACCGAACATTCGAGGGAGCGATTGCGGCAGCCGTCATTGTTTGTGGGTCACGATTCTTTTCGACAGTGGGACTCGGTAGCGATAGCGGCACGATAGTCGTTTCGATCGCGGCATCGAGCAATCGGGCCCGCAATTCTTCCGCTTCCGCTTGCGAATAATGATCGCCAATCAACAATCCCCAGGTTTTGGTCCCATTATCAAGAGTGATTTGCGAGTCTTCGTTTGTAGCTTCTTTCACCTCGCGAGCTCTTTGTTCGGCGACGGCTCGCGATGACAGCGCGACAAGGCTTAGTCGAAACGCTTCTTCCCTCTCAGCGGGAAGCGGGGAAAACAACCGGGGCTCAAGGCGAATTCTGGCGACGTCCAACGCCACCATCGAGTTGGCGACATCAGTCGCATTCATCAAATGACCAGTCGTGGAGATGGATGCTGAACGGGCGTCGGTGGCGAGCGCAACGCGAATGGTTGGTTCGTTTTTAGAACTCGCAGCGGTCAGACTGTCGGCCGAAGTAACTGGCGAAGTCGACGGTATTTGCCATTGGCTGTCTTTCGCTGGAGTCGAGGAAGGTGAAGGCTCAACGGTGGTTTGCGAGCGGCGCGGGCGCACGTCTCCCTGCGCGAAAACTGAAGGAGCACATAACAGTTGTGCCAGGAGAATGGCGCTAAGGAACGGCGCGAGAAAAATGCGCACTACACAGACCCTTCGCGGTTTAGTCTTGGGGGCTCATACCGCGCGGTCATAGTACTACAATTCAGCCTTCACGCGCGGATAAGAGTGCGCACGGGTTAGGCTGCTCTTTTTTCGCTAATTGTTGTTGAGGATGGCTGCGGTAGTTGGTGCTTATTCTTCCGGCCAGCGCGCCACCTGCCCATTGCCTCTTTTGAGAGGCCAAAGATTGCGCGGCGATTTTGCGCAATCACTTTGAGCCAGGCGCGTTTGTTCATTTGCGGAAAATAGATGCCGCGGAAGAACAACCGCATAATCAGATGAATAACACGAAACTTGACGTGTTGGTCCTTGAGAGCTTCCATCACCTGAAGATTTCGCTCGGGGCTGTAGGACCGCCTCCACGCTTCATCGAGTTCGGCTTGCGTCTGCGGAATCGACATCTTCAAGGGCGTATGCGCCATTTGATAAGGCGCAAACTCCATCCAGTGTTTGGGACGCGTCAAACGGTTCGCAGCCACCAGGCGCTCAAAAAGGGGCGTTGCCGGAAACGGGGTTAACTGGCCAAAGACCGGCAGACCCGGAGGCCAGCTTTCGACTTGTTCCAGCGTACGGTCGGCAACTCCCGCCGTGTCGTTATCCATGCCGAAAATAAAAGAAGTCACCGCATAAATATTTCGTGCGGCCAGACGATTGAGCACTGTTGCATATTCCGCAGGCTTGTTGAAGCTCTTATTCATGTCTGCGAGATTAGCAGTGTCAATGGACTCCATGCCGATGAAAACCCACTTGCCGTCGGATGCGGCAATCAGGTCCACCAGCTCCTCGTCGCGCAGCAGGTTCGCACTGATCTGGGCCATCCATGGCACCTGGGCTCCGGCAGCGATGATATCGCGTAAGAGCGACTTGGTGCGCTTGATACTGATGGCGAAATTATCATCGATGAAAAAGACAATGACCTGACTGAGATTTTCGCGTGCGTGTTTTTTGAGCGCAAGCAATTCCTGGACTACACTTTCATTGCTGCGAAATCTGATTGAATCTCCGAAGAAGCCAGTGACGGTGCAGAACTCACAACCGTAAGGACAGCCGCGGCCAGACTCCATTGGAATCACGTGAACCGTTTGCCAACCCGAGCCATAACGCTTGAGGAGGGGACGCGCAAACTTTGGCACCATGTCAAACTGGTCGAGGTCGATCTCATTCCACGGAATCGCGGGATAGGGCTGCAAACTTGGTTTGTGTTCCTTACCATTCTCGTCCACGGGAGCATAAATATCTTTCAATCGCCCGTTCGCAGCATCTTCAACTATTTGCGGCCAGGTCTCATCTGCTTCACCGAGGGCGATGGCATCTGCGTGACGCGGCCCACCGTCTTTGCCTAATGCTTCGTCAGGCACTTCGGTCACGTGTGGGCCACCCATAACCACCGGAATGCCGGCCGCGCGAATGGCATCAGCCATGCGATAAGCACGCGCTGCCATTCTGGTCATTGCGCCAATGCCGACAAGCCCGACGCCCTGCTCACGAACATAGTCCACCAGTTCCGCTTCGCTCATCGGTCGGGCATTGCCATCAATCAACAAGACTTCATGCCCCGGCGGTGTCAGTGCCTGAAGTAAGAACATCCAGAGGTGAGGCATAAAGTTTCGAGTCACGCCGTTGTCCGGGTTATAAAGTAGTATCTTCATAGATTTGTTCCTGAAGGATCCCTGCGATCGGGTGACCACTTTCGCGTGATCTCGATTTAAATTAAAACAGCGGGAAAGGAAAAATTGCGACAAATCCTCGGCTAAAAATTTCGCGGAGCAGCATACCAGTTATGTACGTTCGCGTACAGAGCGAGATAGACCCTTAAGAGCCTGGTATTGAATATCCCTTTTCTTTAAGCAGTTGCTGCCCCTCCTGACCTAGAACAAAGCTCACAAATTGCCGGGCAGCCTCCTGTTTCGCGGATGACTGTATCACACCGAGGCCCTGATCGATTGGATGATGCAGACTTTCGTTGACTTCGATGTAGGTCCCTTCGCCAGGCTTAACCAGAGCTAACGGAATGAATGCGACTTCGGCGTTTCCAGTTGCCGCGTACTGCCTGGCTTGCGATACGTTTTGTGCGTAAACGACTCTTGGCTCGATTTCATTCCAGATGCCAAGTTTCTTGAGGCTATCGACAGCAGCCTGTCCATAGGGCGCGACGTCGGGTTTGGCAATGGCGATACGGTCAAACTGTTTTGCAGTTATGTCTTCAACCTTTCCAACCTTTAGGCTTGATCCGGGCGGCAGCCACAACACCAAACGTCCGCGAGCATAAAGCGCCCGAGTGCCCGGCGTAAGCAAGCCGGCACGATCGAGCGAGTCGACATGTTCCGTGTCAGCTGCAGCAAAAACATCGAAAGGCGCGCCATTCTCAATCTGTTTTGCGAGTTCAGCGGTAGCGCCAAAACTAAAAACAACACGTATTCCCGTTTTGCTGGTAAAGCGAGAACCGATTTCGGCGAAGGCGTCGGTCAGGTTGGCTGCCGCGGCAACGACCAACTCCTGATGCCCCGCCTGCTGATTCGTTGGTGCTCGGGAGTAACAGCCGGACAAGGCCAGCGCAATGCAAATGGTTGCGAGCTTTTTCATCAGTTTCTAACTACTTGTTTCCAGAAAAGGCAAAGGTATGGTATAGACCAGTAATCGTCCTTAATTCGACTCGCGGCGGCCTGATTCAGCGGGCTTTGAAAGGCTTAGTTTATCTGTATGAAACAAACCTTCAACAAAGCCGCCCCACTCACCTCGTTATCGATCGCTCTTGCATTGTTAGCGAGCTGTCTGCCACAACAACCGGAGGAACGCGGTGGTCTGAATATAACCCTGTACGGCTTCTCTATCATGAAAGAGTCGCTGGAGAAAGCAATTTACCCTGCCTTCGCCGCAAAGTGGAAACGAGAGCATGGCCTGGACATCGGGTTCACTTCTTCGTTCGCTGGATCTGAAACGGTCACTAATCAAATCTTACAAGGAGTGCCTGCGGACATAGCAATCTTATCGATCGATCGCGATGCGCAACGATTGAAAGCAGGCGGCTTCGTAACTTCTGATTGGCACGCAGCGCCACACAAAGGCATCGTGAATAAAACTCCTTTTGTCATTCTCGTGCGGGCCGGAAACCCAAAGGGCATTCATGATTTTCCGGATCTGGCTAAGCCGGGGGTGGAAATAATTCATCCTGATCCGGTGAGTTCCGGGGGTGCGCAATGGTCGATACTCGCAATCTACGGCTCGGAGTTGGTTAAGTCGCAAAAGCAATTCGGTGAACCTGACAGCGCACGCGCGCTCCAGACGCTTCAGGCAATCTGGCGAAATGTTAAGTCGACGCCGGGTTCGGCTCGCGAAGCCCGCACGCAATTTGAAACTGGATTTGGCGATGCGCTCATCACTTACGAGCTGGAAGGTTTGCTGATGAAGGAAGCGAAGAAGACGCCGGTTGAGATCGTTGTGCCCAGGGCCACGATCTTTAGCGAACATCCGGCTGTTGTCATCGACAAGAATGTAACGCCGGCCCGGCGCCCTGTCGTCGATGCCTTCATGCAATTCTTATGGAGCGACGAAGCGCAGCAGGCTTTCGTTAAGTACCATTTTTATTCTGTAACGAATGAGGCACTTAATAATCAGAATGCCGAATTCGGACACATTGAGATGCCATTTGACATCAGCTATTTTGGCGGCTGGGATAAAGCGTATCCGGAAGTGATTGAAGGAATCTTTCGCAACCAGGTGCAGCGGAAGAAGTGAAAGACATTGCCGATTGCCAATTGCCGAATTAGGACCAGGTGGTTCCAGCGCCAGCTTTTAACGATAGACAATCGGCAATCGGCAATCGGCAATTGGCATTCGGCAATAAACAGATGAGTTCAGTCGTACCAACAATGCGGCATGTGCGCGGCTTTGATGTGGTGAGGCCGCTCAGCATTTGGATGCTCATCTTCACGATGATGCCGCTCGTGTTCCTGCCGCTGGCGTCGATCTTCATTTTCGGAACCAGCAGTGGGTTGGGAAATTTCTGGTCCGCACTGATGGCCCCTGAAGCTGTCTTCGCGCTCAAGCTCTCAATGGTCACCAGTTTTTGGGCGACGACGTTCAATGTGCTTTTCGGCTTGTTCGCGGCTTACGTACTTTCGCGCTACAACTTTCTTGGACGCAATGCCTTGATCGTCACCATCTCCCTGCCGACGGCGATTCCGACTGCGGTAGCGGGTTTTGCTTTGCTGCTCTTGTGGGGACCATATGGAACGCTGGGGCGTTTTCTCAGGCCGCAGGGAATCCAGGTAATGTTCACTGCCGGCGCCATAGTGCTTGCCAACATCTTCGTTACTTTTCCGTTAGCCTTTGGAGTCATCAAACCGGTATTCGATACTATGAGCCGCTCGCTTGAAGAAGCGTCGGCGACCATTGGCGCAACGCGCTGGCAGACTTTCTGGCACGTCACCCTACCATCGTTGCGCGGCGCGATTGTTTCCGGAGCCCTGCTGACTTTCGCGCGCGCGGTAGGCGAGTTTGGCTCAACGATTCTGGTTTCGGGAAATCTCGCGGGCCGCACACAGACTGCGCCGCTGTACATCTTTGCCAAGTTTAATGAAGGACAAATCGAAGCCGCGAATGCTATAGCAATTGTGCTGGCGCTTTTTTCGTTTTTGATCTTTAGTGTGCTCTTTTTTGCGCGCGACTGGTTGGATGTAGACTAAGGCTGAACAATGAAAGCCCAGCTTGCCAGAATTATGCATGAATCGATAACACCGCCTTTACCGGCAAGTGTGCCGCAACCGGCCGCGAGGGTTGTCGGCGTCAGCAAGCGGTTCGGCAAGACCAGCGTGCTTGAAAACATCTCTTTCGACGTTGCTGAAGGCGAAGCGTTGGTCCTGCTGGGCGCGTCCGGAAGCGGCAAGACCACGATCCTGCGAATCATTGCCGGCCTCGAGCAGCCATACACCGGAAAAATCATGCTGCACGGAAGGGAAGTGACCGAGCTGCCGGCGCGCGAACGCGGCGTTGGCGTCATCTTCCAGTCTTACGCGCTGTTTCCGAAGATGACGGTGGAGAAAAACATTGGCTACGGCCTGCGAATCAGGAGGCGCCGTCGCAAAGAAATAAAAAACACGGTTAACGAACTGCTATCGCTGGTCCAACTGGAAGAGCATCGCAAGAAATATCCATCACAACTTTCCGGTGGCCAGCAGCAGCGCGTGGCGATCGCCCGCACCCTCGCATATAACCCCGAAGTATTGTTGTTCGACGAGCCCTTCGGCGCACTCGATGCGCAGACGCGCGTGCATCTGCGCCGCGAAATTCGGGCGCTGCTGAAGAAGGTCAATGTGCCGGCAATATTTATTACTCACGATCAGGAAGAGGCATTGGAACTCGGCGATCGCATTGCCGTGATCAATGTTGGTCACATCGAACAGATCGGCACGCCGCGGGAGGTCTATAACAACCCGGCGACGGAATATGTCGCCACCTTTTTAGGCGCGGCAAATATTCTTGAGGGCACTATCACACGCGGTCACGTGGTCGTTGGGAGTGCGCAAATGCCGGCGCATTTGCCGGACGATCGATTTCATGAGGGCCAGGCAGTGAAGCTGATCTTCCGGCCTGAAGACGTGCTGCTAAGCAAGACTCAGGAGTTTCCGGTGGGACATGCTTGTCTATCGAGCGGCGTAGTGGAAGAAATCAGTTTTGTCGGGGCTTATGAGCGTCTGCGAATTCGGCTTGAGGCGAGCGGCGGCGCGTGTGAAACAAGCGACCAGCCATACTATCTGACGACCGAGACGCCTGAGCGGCAGACCGCCAAGCCGGTAATTGCCACTCGCCCGAAACCGGAAACGAATGCATTCAGGCTGCACGCCGGGGACCGCGTTTTTCTTGGCCTCAGTTCATTCACCATCCTTCCGAACGACGCGCGCACCAGTGCAGCGTCTCAACCCATAATCAACCCGGCAAAGCAGTAATCAGGATTACGGAGCTTTCGCTCAAAACTCTTACTGTGGTTACGGCTCTGCCGCCTGATGTGCGGCGGCGGCTATGCCCCGCCGTAAGACAGCCCCGAGAGTCTTGCGGGCTATGCCCGTTTGGTTTTGGAACTCTTCAGTTATCTCCTTCAGTCAAATGACCGCGGAAGGCCGAAACCAGGCGTAGCCCGATTCGAAACGCCTGCCGAACGGCGGGGCAAAGCCGCCGCCGCACATCAGGCGGCACAGCCGTAACGGCAGCGAACGGTTCTACGATCTCACTTAGGCAACAGGGGTGTTATTCAGTGCAGTAACTGCGAGACTGTGAAAACTACGGCGCACGTTATTGATGTTTGCGAAGGGCAGCTTGCGGGCGTGTGTGCGGTTAGTCAATAGAATGAAAACTCTTTCGTGTTGAGGATCGATCCAGCAACTTGTGCCGGTAAAGCCTGTATGGCCAAAACTATCGGCGGGGAGATCAGGTCCGGCGGTCGAATCTCTCGTCGCGGCCAATTGCCAACCGAGGGAACGCGCCTCTTCCAAACCCGACGTCATGTCCTGGCGAAAAAGCT
>DASQPM010000467.1:0-2900 GCA_035643935.1 Pyrinomonadaceae bacterium
ACTCCGATTGGCAGGCACTAAAGGAAATTGGAGTAAATTCGCCCAGTGAGGATTAGGCCTTGTTAGACCAGCTTCGCAGCTGCATTCCGTTTTGTTCTTCCTGCAAAAACTTAACCGCCATTACTCCATACTGCTTCAGCCGGCGATAGAGCTTGCTGCGATCGATCCCCAGCGCTGCGGCCGCCTTCACCTGGTTCCCGCCGAATTGTTGCAGTACTGACAGGATGTAGCGCTTCTCTATTTCTGCCAGAGGCACGCTGTCTGACATGTACGCTTCCAGAATTCCTTTAATGTCCATTGGGCCATCAGCGGCGTGTGCAGGGTTTAGCTCCGGCGGCAGATCCTGAATGCCAAGTTCTTCAGAAGAACCAATTGCCAGCGCATACTCGATGACATTCTCAAGTTCTCTAACGTTTCCGGGCCAGGGATAGTCGTTTAAAGCGCGCTTTGCGCCAGGACTGAATCGTCTGGTGGAAACCCCGCGTCGGTCTGACTTGATTTTCAGAAAGTAATCGATAAGGAGTTTGACATCTTCACCGCGCGTGCATAGTTCTGGCAGATGGATCGGGAGGACGCGCAGTCGGTAATAGAGATCAGGACGGAACCGACCTTCGGCGACCGCTTGAGCGAGATCACAATTCGTGGCAGAAATAACTCGCACATCTATCGCGATATTTGTTCGCGCTCCGATTCTGCGCACGGTGCGTTCCTGCAACACTCGCAATAGTTTTGCCTGAGCAGACAAGTTAAGCGCATCGATCTCGTCAAGGAAAATAGTTCCACCCGAGGCCTTTTCAAAGAGACCGCAACTATTGGCCAACGCGCCTGTGAACGAGCCACGCTGATGACCAAACAGTTCGGCTTCGATTAGTGTTTCGGGAATCGCAGAGCAATTGACATCCACGAATCTCGAGTTGCGGCGGGAGCTTTGATCGTGGATTGCGCGTGCTACCAGCTCTTTGCCGGTGCCGGTGGCGCCGGTTATCAGAACCGAGCTATCAGTCGGAGCAATTCTGCCGACAATCGAGAAAATCTTTTGCATCACCGGCGATTCGCCGACCAGTGTGGCGTTGTCAGCTTCGGGATAATAAGGATCCGGTACTGCCCAACTTTTTCGGTCTTTCGTCGCGCGCGCGGTTGATGCGTATCCTATCGTAGTAGGAGGGGCTTGGGGCGACATAGCTTTATGAACTCTTACGCAGCTCAGCTTGATTTATTTTTTAGAAACTGTTGTCAGTTTCGGTGAAAGCGGCGTAAGTGAACTCCTTATTGGTTGTTAAAGGTTCTCCAAAGGAACCTTATTGCTTTGAGACTGGGTGACCTCAAAACGATTATTCGACCGGCAGTGCACCGGCATGATCTATTTCCTACGCAATTAATGATTTTACGAGAGCAAGGCTGGGCTTACGGCGATAGCTGGCTCAGAAAATCATCCGCACGATGGTCAGTCGACTACTTAATAATAAGGACACAACCCATAAAGACTGCGCGGCCGAAGGAAGTCGAACGCTGCAGCCACTTAACTAAGAAAGGCATGAAAGCTCGGCTTCACCAGGAAATCTTTTCGGGGAGCCGTCGATTTGGCGCCCAGGAGCTTCGTTCGGCAGCGACACGGGACAGTATGCTCCAAACAAGGTCAACCTTGACTTAATTGCTCAGTTTACCGGGGCATACACGTAGATTGGCACGTGCCCTACTCAGGCAATCAGCGCGCCATTGATTTGGAAACACTTATTCACGCAATTTTGAAGTATTTGTGACATTTCGTCGCATGGAGAAGCGGATACCGTCTAACACTCAGACTGGCATTCCAGACTTTGGAGGGTTTTTAGCTGGAAAAACGACTTCAAGCCGGGAGGAAACGCGTCTTCGCTCTTCGTTGACCTCATAAGGGTTCTGATGTTGATATGGATCGTTCTTTCAATCAACCTATGCCCATTGAGATTGAAAAAAAGTATCGGCTTACCGCGAAGCAGCGGGATGAAGTACGCGCACGCTTACTGGAGATGGGCGCAAAATACGAAAGGGAAGAGTTTGAAGTTAATACGCTGTACACCGGCGAAGCGATCGAACTTGGACAAGCTGTGCTGCGACTGCGCCGCATCGACGATCGCGCACTGCTCACCTACAAAGAGCGTGTCGGAACGCGCACCGATATAAAGGAACAGCTTGAAATGGAAACAGGCGTCGATAATCCTGACGCGCTCGAATTCATTCTTGAAGCGCTCGGCTATTATCCGGCCCTTGTCTATGAAAAGCGCCGCGAGACCTGGCGGCTGGGCGCGACCGAAATTGTAATCGATGAATTGCCGTTTGGTCTCTTCATGGAAATCGAAGGGGAAGAGCAGAGCATTCGCGATATTGAAACCCGGCTTGCAATCAAGCGCCTCACCAGTGAAGAGTCAACGTATCCGCGTCTAACAATGAAGCACGGAACCAACATTGCCGGGGTCATCGAAGCGCGCTTTGACCCGCAAAAATAAAAGCGGCCTCGCCCTTTTAGAGCGAAGCCGCTTTTGTAGGACAGGAATGTCTGTCCTACGTAAAACCGATTACATTCCCATGCCGCTCATTCCGCCCATGCCGCCCGGCATCGCCGGACTTCCTTTGTCGTCCTCAGGAAGTTCGGAAACCATAGCTTCCGTTGTCAGCATGAGTCCCGCAATTGATGCGGCATTCTGCAACGCGGTGCGTGTGACCTTGGCCGGATCGATGACGCCCGCTTTCACGAGATCACCGTATTCTTCGGTCTGCGCATTGAAGCCGAAGTTCTCGCCCTTGTCAGAGCGAACTCTTTCAACCACAACCGCACCCTCTTTGCCTGCGTTCTGAACAATCTGGCGCAGCGGCTCTTCGAGCGCACGACGAACGATGTTCACTCCGATTTGCTCGTCGGGATC